>DATDBV010000520.1:0-16205 GCA_036524715.1 Nakamurella sp.
CACGACGTCGGTCAACCTCTACCAGATGGCGGCCCTCGACGACGCGCTGCGTCCGCTGGCCATCGCCCTCCGGGAGGCCCGGCGCGCAGCGGTGGCGGCCGGGGTCCGCGAACTCACCCGGCCCTCGGCAGGCGCACGCCGCCGGCCGTGACCGCCGCCAGCCCCGACCGGCCGGCCCAGCGCCCCCGGACGGGGGCTCACACCGGCCCGAACGGGCTCAGTCGGCCGGCGCCTCGACCTCTTTCTTGCCGAACCCGAGCGCGTGGAACCCACCGTCGACCATGACCATGGAACCGCTGGTCGCCGGGAACAGGTCGGACAGCAGCGCCACGGCGGCCCGGGCCACCGGGGTCGGGTCGGCGGTGTCCCAACCCAGCGGCGCGCGGGTGCTCCAGCCGTTCTCCAGGTCCACGAAGCCGGGAATCGACTTGGCCGCGATCGTCTTGATCGGGCCGGCGGCGACCAGGTTCACCCGGATCCCCAGCGGTCCGAGATCCCGGGCGAGGTAGCGAGTCACCGACTCCAGCGCGGCCTTGGCCACGCCCATCCAGTCGTAGGCGGGCCAGGCCTGGCGGGCGTCGAAGTCGAGCCCGACGATGCTGCCGCCGTCGGTCATCAGCGGCAGCGCGGCCACCGCAAGGGACTTGAGCGAGTACGCGGAGGTGTGCACCGTGGTCGCCACGTCCTCCCACGGGCAGTCCAGGAAGTCCCCGCCCAGTGCCGTGGCCGGCGCGAACCCGATAGAATGCAGGACCCCGTCGAGCCGGTTGACGTGCTGTCCGACGCGGTCGGCCAACGAGTCCAGCTGCGACCTGTCGGTGACGTCCAACTCGACCACCGGGGCCGGTGCCGGCAGCCGCTTGGCGATCCGCTCCACCAGGGACAGCCGCCCGTAGCCGGTGAGCACCACGTTCGCGCCCTGCTGCTGGGCCAGCCGGGCGGTGTGGAAGGCCATCGACGCCTCGGTGATGATGCCGGTGATGAGCAGGTTCTTGCCGGCGAGCAGGTCGCTGCCGAGATGGTCGGCCATCTGGTGTTCCTCCGGTGAAGTTGTGGGGAGTCGAGTGAGTCAGTGGCCCATGCCGAGGCCGCCGTCCACCGGCAGCACCGCGCCGGTGATGTAGGCGGCGGCGTCGGACGCCAGGAACGCCACCGCGGCGGCGATCTCGTCCGGTTCGGCGTAGCGCTTCAAGGGCACCTGGGCGACGATCTCGGCGCGGCGGGCCTCGGGCAGCGCCTGCGTCATGTCGGTGTCCACGAAGCCCGGCGCGATGACGTTGGCGGTGATGTTGCGCGAGCCGAGTTCCCGGGCGATCGACCTGGCCAGCCCGACCAGACCGGCCTTGGACGAGGAGTAATTGGCCTGCCCCGCGCCGCCGGAGAGCCCGACGACGGAGGAGATGAAGATCATCCGCCCCCACCTCTTGCGCAGCATGCCGGACGCGGCCCGCTTGGCCACCCGGTAGGCGCCGGTGAGGTTGGCGTCGATCACCTTGCCGAAGCTGTCCTCGCTCATCCGCAGGAGCAGGGTGTCGTCGGTGACGCCGGCGTTGGACACCAGGATCTCCACCGGCCCCTGCTCGGCCTCGACCCGGGTGAACGCATCGTCGATGCTGGCCGCGTCGGTGACGTCGCAGATCACCCCGGCCAGTCCCGCCGGCGGTTCGCCGGAGCGGTGGGTGACGGTCACCCGGTGCCCGTCGGCGGCCAGGGCGCGGGCGATGGCCAGCCCGATCCCCCGGTTGCCGCCGGTCACCAGCACTGATCGCCCGGTTGCGGCTGCTTGCGTCAACGTCGTCCGTCCCGTCTTTCCAAGGACTGTGCTCACCGTGCAGGGTCGGCCTCAGGACGGAACTTCGTCGGGGCAACACCGTCCCGCTGCCGGACAAGACCCTATCCGGCCGGGGGCGTTCGGACCCGGCAGGCGCGTCAGGGGATGCGGGCGGTGATCACCAACGCGGCGGCCGAACCGAGAACTACCAGCATCGTGCCGGCGATCAGCCAGGGCTTGGACACGTCCTGCTGCTTGATCTCGTAGCCGATCTGTTCCCCGAGCTGGGCGTAGATCGACTTGAGCTCGTCGGCGGTGGCGGCCTGGTGAAAGTCGCCGCCGGAGATCTGCGCGATCTGCTGCATCGCCTCGGTGTCCAGTGGGACCGGGATGACCTCGTTCTCGACCTTGATCGACCCGTTGTCGGTGCCGAACGCGATCACCGACACCGGCACCTTCGCGTCGGCGGCCCGCTGGGCGGCGTCCTCTTCGGTCCGGCCGACGGTGCGTTTGCCGTCGGTCATCAGCACGATCCGGGCCGGTGGCGGTCCGCTGTCGGTGCCCTCCGGCGGCAGTGTCCTGGAGAACAGGTCGATGGTCTGCAGGCTGGAGATGATGGCCTCACCGGTGGCGGTGCGCTCGTCCAGGGTGAGGCCGTCGATGGCCTGCTTGGCCACGGTCCGGTCGGTGGTCGGGCTGACCAGCACGGTGGCGATGCCGGCGAACGACACGATCCCCAGGTTGACGCCCGGGGTGAGGTCGTCGACGAACGACAGCGCCGCCTCCTTGGCCGCGTCCAGCCTGTTCGGCGCGACATCGGTAGCCTCCATCGACAGTGACGTGTCGATGGCCAGCATGACGACCGCCCGGTTCCGCGGTTCCTTGGCCTCCGCGGTCGGCCCGGCCAGTGCAACCGTGAGCAGCATCAGGCCGACCAGGACCAGGGCGGTGGGGACGTGCCGCCACCACCCCGGACGCTTGGGCGCCACCTTGTCCAGCAGTTCGAGATTGGCGAACTTGACGGTGTTGCGGGCCCGCCGGCGCTGGGCGATCAGGTAGCCGATACCCAGGGCCAGCACCAGCAGGCCGGCGGTCAGCCAGAACGGCGACGCGAAACTCATGGCGAAATCACTGCCAGGCCTCCCCGCCGCGAGGGGTGCGGTTGGGCGTGCCGGGGGCGGCGGCACCGGTCCAGCCGCGCTTGCGGCCCACGATGAATCGCAGCACGTCGGCGATCCAGTCGCCGTCCGTGCGCAGGGTCAGCTGCGCCGCACCGGCCCGGCGCAGCCCGGCAGCCACCTGGGCGCGATGCGCCGCTGAGGCCGTGGCGAAGGCGGATCGCAGCCCGGCGCTGGTCGAGACCTCCTTGGTGCGTCCCGTTTCCGGGTCGACCAGGGTGACCAGGCCGACCGCGGGCAATGCCAGGTCACGGGGGTCGACGACCTCGACGGCGAGCAGGTCGTGCCGGGCGCCCAGCCCCCGCAACGGCCGCTCCCAATCCACCGGCCCGATGAAGTCGGAGATGACGACGACCAGGCCGCGCCGACGCGGTGGGCGCCGCAGCTGCTCCAGCGCGGTGGCCAGGTCGCCCCGGTCGCCGGGGGTGGCCCGCGGGTTCTTGGCCAGGGTGCGGAGTAGATGCTCCAGGTGCGGACGCCCGCCCCGGGCGGGGATCCGGGCCAGCTCGGCCCCGGACGCGACGATCGCGCCGATCCGGTTGCCGCCGCCCCGGGTCAGGTGCCCGACCGCGGCGGCGGCGGCCACCACCAGGTCCCGCTTCTCGCAGCCCACGGTGCCGAAGTCCAGCGACGCGGACAGGTCGGCGACCAGCCAGGTCTCCAGCTCCCGGTCGGCGACCGTCTGCCGGATATGCGGTTCGGTGGTGCGGGCGGTGACCGACCAGTCCATCCGCCGCACGTCGTCACCCGGGTAGTAGGGCCGGGCATCGCCCGGTTCGGTGCCGGGCCCGGGCACCAGGCCGAGGTGGTTGCCCTGCAGCAGGCCGTCGAGCCGGCGTCGGACGGTCAGCTCGAGCGTGCTCAACGCCGCGTCCAGCCGGCCGGGGTCGGCGGTGCGCGGCGGCGCCCCCGGGTTCGGCGGCAGGTCGGCGACCATCAGGCAACACCCGGATGCACGTACGGGCTGACCTGCGGCAGCGGAATGGCCTGCAACAGCCGGGTGAGCACCGCCTCGACCGGCACCCCGTCGGCCAGCGCGTCGTAGGACAGCACGAGCCGGTGCCGCAGCACGTCGGCGGCGACGTCGATGACGTCCTGCGGGACGACGAAGTCGCGGCCGCGCAGCAGCGCCAGGGCGCGGGCTGCGGCGATCATGCCCAACGACGCGCGCGGGGACGCGCCGTAGGACAGCCAGCCGGCGACGTCGGTCAGGCCGTGTTCGGCCGGGGTACGGGTGGCGAAGACCAGCCGCACGACGTAGTCGACCAGGGCGTGGTGCACGAACACGTTGGCCGCGACCTGTTGCAACCGGGCCAGCTCGCTGATCGGCAGCACCTGGTTCGGGGTGGGCGGGGTGACGCCCATCCGATAGACGATCTCGCGCTCCTCGTCCGGCACCGGGTAGTCCACCAGCAGCTTGAACAGGAACCTGTCGCGCTGCGCCTCGGGCAGCGGATAGACGCCCTCATTCTCGATGGGATTCTGGGTGGCCATCACCAGGAACGGGTCGGGCATCGGGAAGGTCTTGCCGCCGATCGACACGTGCCGCTCGGCCATCACCTCCAGCAGCGCGGACTGCACCTTGGCCGGGGCCCGGTTGATCTCGTCGGTGAGCACGAAGTTGGCCACCACCGGTCCGAGCTCGATGTCGAACTGCTCCCGGCCGACCCGGTAGATGCGGGTGCCGATCAGGTCGGACGGCACGAGGTCGGGGGTGAACTGGATGCGGTTGAACGTGCCGCCCACCACCCGGGCGAACGTCTCCACCGCCAGCGTCTTGGCCACCCCGGGGACGCCCTCGATCAGCAGGTGGCCCTTGGCCAGCAGCCCGACCAGCATCCGCTCGACCAGCCGGTCCTGCCCGACGATGATCCGCTTGACCTCGAACACGGTGCGCTCGAGCAGGGCCGCGTCGCTGGTCGGCGTGTTCGGCGCGGGCGGCCGGTGGGTCGGGGCATTTGTGATGTGCGGGCGGTTGTTCGCGGCCGGCGGGCCGATGGTCGGCGCCGCGGCCGGACCGCCCGCCGGCTTGTTCAGCGACGGCACCGGTCCGCCCCCGGGCTCGATCACCGATCCGGGAGCGGGCCCGTTCGCCGGGACGTCCGGCACACCCGCAGCCATGCCGGCGGCTCCCCCACTCGACGCTTCGTTGCTCAACGGTCCTCCTGTCCGCGGGCACTCGGAGTGCGAGTGCCCCATCAAGACTGCCATTGTCCGGATGGGCCCGGAGTGAGATTGTTCGACGTCCCGCTGCCGGATCGCAGGTCTATCGCAGCCGCTGCCAGTCGTCGGGGGTGTCGACATCGGCCGTCGCCGCCTCGTGACCGGTCAGTTCGACCGGCTCCAGCGGGCCCAGCAGCTCACGGACCGACCGGCCGGACCAGTCGGTCCGCCGCCGCACGGCATCAACCAGGGGCCAGTGCCGCCAGACCCCGGCCAGCCACTGGCGCCGACCGCCGGCGTCCACCAGCACGGCGCCGTTCCGTTCGCCGACACCAGCACACAGGTGTCGGACGGTGGCCGCGTCGATGGCCGGCAAGTCGGCGGCCAGGATCACCACCAGATCGTGGTCGGTGAGCTCGGGGAGCGCTGCCAGCCCGGCGGCGATCGCCGCCGCCGGGCCGCTCCCCGGTGGATCCTCGCGGACCACCCGGACGCCCGTCGGTAGGTCCCGCTCCGGACCGACCACGACCGCCGGGGCGCCCGCAGCCGCGGTCAGGGCGATGCCCAGCAGGGTGCGGACGCCGATCCGCAGGGCCGGCTTGTCGACGCCGCCGAGCCGGCGCCCGCGCCCACCGGCAAGCACGATCGCCGCGGCATGACGTTCCCCCATGACCGCCGATTGTCGTCCTTCGACGCCCCGGTCGTCGGGCACGGTCGGCCCGGTCAGCCCGGCCGCACCGCTCCGATGTAGCCGTCCCAGTCCATGGCGGAGATCTTCACGTAGCTGCCCGAGTTCGGGGCCTCGACGATCTGGTTGTTGCCCATCCAGATCGCCACGTGGTGAATGGTGGTCGGGCTGGACGTGTTGTACGCCCAGAACACCAGGTCACCCGGCTGCAGGTTGCCGCGGGCGATCTTGTTCGACTGCCCGTTGTACTGGTACACCGAGTAGTGCGGCAGGTAGACGCCGACCTGTGCCCAGGCGTACAGCGCCAGCCCGGAGCAGTCGAAGCCGACCTTGTTGTAGTCGCCGTGCCGGTCGGCGACGCCGCCGTCCCGGATGCCCAGGGTCGGCCCGTTGGAGTCGCCGCCGCCCCAGGCGTAGGTCGTGCCGAGCCACTCGCGGGCCGCATCGACCACCCGCTGGCCGCGGGACGACGAGTCGCCACCGGATGACGAGGAGTACGACACCGTCCGCGCCGCGGCCACGGTGCCCTCGCAGGCGATGCCGTTGCCGTTCGGGTCGAGCGCCGTCCGGTACCCCGCCGACCCCCGGTTGATCGGGGCCACGCCGGCCGCCCGGGCGTCGTCGCAGGTGGCGTAGGACGGCTCGGAAGCGGCCTGGGAGCTGGAGCCGGTACCGCCGTCGCAGGCTGTGCCGTTGTTGTTCGGGTCGAGTTCGGACCGGTAGGACGGGTCGTCCCGGGGGATCGGACCGCGACCGGCCGCACGGGCGTCGTCGCATGTGGCGTAGTGCGGGGCTGAGCTGTTGTTCTGGGCCTCCTGCGCGGCCCGGGCCGCCTGGTTGGCGGCCTCCTGGGCGGCGGACTGACGTTCGGCCTCCGCCTCGGCCTCGGCCTGGGCGCGGGCCTGGGCGGCCGCGGCATCTGCCGCCGCCTGTGCGACGGCCGCCTGGCGGGCGGCTTCCTGTCGCGCGGCCTCCTCGGCCGCCTGCCGGGCCGCCTCTTCGGCTGCCTTGCGCGCGGCCTCCTCGGCCGCGATGCGCGCCGCTTCCTCCTCGGCCAGCTTCTGCGCCAGCCACTGGTTGAACTGATCCCGCTGGTTCTGCAGGCCGGCCACGTTCGCCAGCGCCGCCTGGTAGTCCCGCTGCTGCTGGTCGTGCCGCGCCTGCAGCGAGGCGAGTTGGTTCTCACCGGCCCGCAGGGCGTCGGCCGCTTCCTGCTGGGCCAGGTCGGCGGCGACCTTGGCCTCGTCCGCCTTGGCCCGGGCCGCGTTGGCCGAATCCAGCGCCGCTCGCGCCATTGAGTCCAGGTTCGCCTTGTGGGTTCGGGTCGCCTCCAGGTTGCTCATCGCGTTGAGCTGCGAGCCCGACATCTGGCCGAGCAGTTCCTGCCGCTGCAGGACGTCACCCGCGCTGCCGGCATCCCAGTACGCCGACATCGAGCCGAGGACGGAACCCTGCCGGAACGAGGCGGCCGCGAACGCGGCGGCCTGCTCCTTGGCGTCGGCGACGGCCAGCGCGGCCGCCGCCGCATCGTCCTGAGCCTGCTGCGAATGCCCCGCGGCCGCCGCCGCGTCCGATTCGGCGACCGACAGGTCGACCCTGGCCTTGTTGGCCAGCTCCGCCTTCATCTCCAGGTCGTTGTTCAGCCGGTCGATGTCCCCCTGGGTCTGGGCGACCAGTCCGGCCAGTCGCCCGACCTCCGCGGCCGTGGCAGCCGCGTCCTGCTGACCCTGCTCGATCTGTTCGTCGGACGGGTTGTCCGGGGGCGGCGGAACGGCGTCCGTCGGGACCGCGCTGACGAGCAGCAACCCGCCGACCAACGCGACACCGATGGCGATGCGCAGCAGACCCAGCCGCCGGCGCAACCGGGCGGCCACCGAATAACCGGAACAGGCCGGGGAATGACCATGGGGACGCCACGGGGTCTGCGGCCGGGCTCGCACGGACACGACCTCACCTCCCTCACTGTTGGGCGCTCAGGCGGGCCGTCGCTCACGGCTGCCCCACCGAATCCGACGAGTCGAATCGAACGAGTCGACTCAGACGAGGACTGTCAAGACGACACGCCAGGAGAACCATGCCACTTCAATCCCCCTATTGACCAGCGGTCACGCCAAACACTTCCGTCACAGGACGGGCAAAAGGGACAGCCATGGCTGAACTTCCGCCGCCCACCGCCGGCATCACCCGGCGGTGGGCGCTCGGCACATCTCCGGGACACTGACCGGGTGGCTCAGATCGTCGCAGCGACACACACTCCGAGGGGCCCGGGCCCACCGATCCGGCTGCTGATCGCCTGGTGCTGGGTGACCGGATGCGGGCTCGTGCTCGTCATCGTCGGCTCGTTCCTGCCGTGGGTCATTTCCGGGACGGTGAAGCGGTCGAGCTACCAGATCATCGGGGTGATCGACCGGCTGGGCATCGCGGGCGATGGACCGGTCGCCACGATCGTGAGTTCCTGGCCGCTGCTCGGCGTGCTCTGTTTCGCGCCGGTGGTGGCCGCCGCACTGCGCTGGTGGCGCCCGGCGGGCGTGCTGGCCATCCTGATCGGGCTGATCGCATCCGCGCTCGCGCTGGGCATCCTGGCGATCGCCCTGGGCAAGGTCGGCCTCACGGTCCGGCTCGATCCGCTCGGTCCGAGCGTCATGGCCGCCGGCGGATTGCTGCTGGTCGGTGGCGGTCTGTGCATGACATTCGGTAACGGTTCACCCATCCGCCGCAGAGTTGGTCGATCTGGAGCGGTGAATCAGTAATGATGGAAGCGGGGGTGCAACCAAATGACTGAGACAGACGTCACATCGTCACGGAGGCGGCGGATGTCCGAACGGACGACGCCGATGCTCCTGAACCTGCGCAGATGACCCGATGGACGAGTTCCGCCGGTTGACCGCGGCACCAGGACCAGGCAACCCGTCCCGGCGCCGGCAACGTCAAAGGGATATCGACAGCAGTGTCAGAATTTCCGGCTGAATCAGTTCGGGACGAAGAACATAGAAGGGACTCACACGCGATGAGCGAGCACGGCGGACCTCAGGGGCCGGGCCAGGGTCGACCGGCGGGCGGGCCGCCGCCCCAGGGTCCCTGGCAGGGCCCGAACGGACCCCAGGGCTGGCCGCAGCCCGGCCAGGGACCGCAGAACCCGGGCGGGCAGAGTTACGGGGCCCCGAACTACGGCGCCCCGAACTATGGTGGTCAGCCGGCAGGCCCGCAGGGCTGGCAGCCGTCGACCGGCCCGCAGGCCCAGCAGCCGACCGGTCCGCAGGGCTGGCACCAGCCATCCACCCAGACTTTCCCCCCGCAGGGCCCGGGCGGCCCGGGCCAGCCCCCCAACCAACCCTGGAACGTGCAGGGGCCGGGCACCCCGGAGCCGAAGAAGAGCAAGACCCCGCTGATCGTCGCGCTGGTGGTCGTCGTTGCGCTGGTCGCCGCCGCCGGCGTGTGGTTCTTCGCCTTGCGGGACAAGAACTCGACCACGGCCACCGCCGGCGGCGAGTCCACCCCGCAGGAATCGGTCACCGCGCTGTTCTCCACGCTGAGCAACTCGGATCCGATCGGTCTGGCCGACCAGCTGGACCCGGCCGAGGCCGCGCTGTTCACCGACCTGAACACCGACATCATCACCGAGCTCAAGCGGCTCGAGGTGCTCAGCCCGCAGGCCTCGGCGGACACGATGACCGGCACCAAGATCACCGTGAAGGATCTGACCTTCGCCGGTGACAACGAGGTCATCAACGACCACCTGCAGATCGTCAAGCTCACCGGCGGCACCATCACCGTCGAGAGCAACCCGACCGACCTGCCGCTGTCCGACAAGATCAAGGACGCCTTCGGCTCCGAACTCGACCAGGTCCAGCCGCAGTCCGAGACCGTGAACATCGCCGAGGAGGTCGCCGACAACGATGGGGAGCCGTTCCGGATCGCCACCGTCAAGCGCGGCGACCAGTGGTACGTGAGCTTCTTCTACTCGGTCGCGGACAACGCCACCCACGCCGCCGGGCTGCCCAACCCGACCGCCGCCGACGCGATCGCCGCCCAGGGATCGGACAGCCCCGAGGCCGCAGTCGACAAGCTGATCGACGCCGCCACCACCGGTGACCTGACGACCGTCATCGCGGTGACTCCGCCGGACGAGATGGGTGCCCTGCACGACTACGGCAAACTCCTGCTGCAGCAGGCCGATGCCGGCAGCCTCGAGGGCGACATGCAGGACCTGGGCTTCACCATCGACGACGTCACCTGGGACGTGTCGGACGTGACCGGCGGCAAGAAGGTCTCCATCAAGTCGGCGACGATCACTGCCGAGGGCCAGACCATCACGATCGAGCGCGATCCGGCCGCGGGTTCGCTCACCGTGTCGGCGCCGGGCCAGCCGGCCGTCACCATCGACGACGACACGATCGAGACCTACATCGCCCAGTACGCCGACACATCGGACCTGGACCCGCAGGCGATCGAGATCATCAAGCGCGAGTTCAAGCAGATCATCGGCCTGGGCCTGGTGACCGTCCAGGTCGACGGCCAGTGGTACGTCAGCCCGGTCCGTTCGTTCGGCGACGTCTTCACCTCGCTGCTCAAGGGTCTGGAGCCGGCCGACGTCGACTACCTGATCACCCTCGCCGGCAACTGACACGGCGTCGGCCTCGCCGACCTCCGCCAAGGGCCCCGGGCGCCAGCCGCCCGGGGCCCTTCGGCGTCCCCGAGTGGCCGGGCGATCATCGATCGCGCTCGTCCGAGAGCCCGGCACGAACGCATCGGACCACTGCCCGCCTACCGGTGGGCCTGGCCCGGGCCCACCCCTGGATGGGTGAACCCCCAATACGCGACGTATCGGGCAAAATGCCCGATCGGCGGTAACAATCCGCCAGAGATTCGCTACTGTCCGTCGTGGATCGGAAGGGGCGAGTCGCATGCCCGGACGTCGGTCGGTGCGCGCAGGCGGTGTGGTGATGCTCGTGCTGATGGCGGTCGTCGCCGGGTTGGCCCCGGTCGCGCAGGCGGCGCCGAGCGCACCCGAGTCCGACACCAAGATCGAGACCGACCTGGCGGCAACCCTTGTCGACAAGGGCAGCGCCGACTTCCACGTCGAGTTCACCGAGCGCGCGGACCTGGCAGCGGCCGCCGCCCTGGCCGATTGGGACGAGCGCGGCGCGTCGGTGGTGCGCGA
This sequence comes from Nakamurella sp., assembly GCA_036524715.1. Classification (GTDB taxonomy): domain Bacteria; phylum Actinomycetota; class Actinomycetes; order Mycobacteriales; family Nakamurellaceae; genus Nakamurella. The sequence goes on from DATDBV010000520.1 coordinate 10,962, forward strand.
GCTGCACGCCACCGCCGAGTCGAGCCAGGCCGGCCTGCGCAAGGAGCTGGACGAGGAGGGCGTCGACTACACCGGCTTCTGGATCACCAACGCCATCCTGGTCCACGGCGGCACCAGGGAGCTGGCGGACAGCATCGCGCAGCAGCCGGACGTCGCCGCCCTGACATCCCCCGAGGTCTACCAGATCCCCGAGCCCGCCCCCGGGGACGAAGAGCCGACGGTGGAAGCGGTGGAGTGGGGCATCGATCGGATCGGCGCCGACGACGTGTGGTCCACCTTCGGCGTGCGGGGCGAGGGCGTCATCGTCGGCAGCATCGACACCGGCGCGGACTTCCGGCACCCGGCTCTGGTCCGGCAGTACCGCGGGAACACCGGCAACGCCTTCTCGCACGACTACAACTGGTTCGACCCGGCGCGGGTGTGCGGACTGCCCGAGCCGTGCGACAACAACAACCACGGCACCCACACCATGGGCACCATGGTGGGCGCCGACGGGGCCAATCAGATCGGTGTCGCCCCCGGGGCGCGGTGGATCACCGCGAAGGGGTGCGAGTCCAACTCCTGCAGCACGTCGTCGCTGCTGGCCTCCGGTCAGTGGATGCTCGCGCCCACCAGACTCGACGGGACCGGCGCGGACGCCGCGCGGCGCCCGCACATCATCAACAATTCCTGGGGCGGCGCCGGCGGCGCGACCTGGTACGCCGACACCATCCGGGCCTGGCGGGCGGCAGGGATCTTCCCGGCCTTCTCCAACGGCAACAGCGGACCGGCGTGCGGCACGGCGGGTTCGCCCGGCGACGACGAGCAGGCCTACGCGACCGGCTACTTCGACGTCAACAACGCGATCGCCTCGCTGTCCAGCCGGGGCCCGGCATCCGGGGGCCGCATCAAACCGGATCTGGCCGCGCCCGGGGCGAACGTGCGATCCTCGGTCGCCGGCGGCGGCTACGCCTCGCTGAGCGGTTCGTCCATGGCGTCGCCGCACACCGCGGGCACGGTGGCGCTGATGTGGGCAGCCGCCCCGTCCCTCGTCGGGGACATCGGCGGCACCACCGCGCTGCTCGACCAGACCGCCACGGACACCTCGGACATCACCTGCGGTGGCACGGGCGGGAACAACAACGTCTGGGGTGAGGGACGGCTCGATGCGCTGAACGCGGTCACCGCGACGTCGCGCGCCGCGGTGGGCACGCTGATCGGCACGGTGTCCGACGCCGGGACCGGCGCACAGATCGCCGGCGCCCGGGTGAGCACGGAAGGACCCTTGCGCCGCAGCGTGGTCAGCGGGCCCGATGGCGGCTTCACCATGGCAGTCCCGGCCGGCGACTACACGGTCGCCGCCTCCGCGTACGGGTACCGGACCGGCTCGGAGTCGGTCACCGTGATCGCCGGCCAGGTCGTCCGCCGGGACCTGGCCTTGTCCGCCGCCCCCAGCGGGATGGTCGCCGTCATGGTCAGCAGCTCCTCCGGTCCGGTGGGCCTGGCCACCGTGACGATCGACGGGACCCCGCTGCCGCCGGGCACCACCGGCGAGGACGGCCGCGCCACGTTCGGCGCCGTGCCGTTCGGCGACTACCGGGTGAGCGTCACCGGCGGCAACTGCTTCACCCCGACGAGCGTGGACCTGACCGTCGATGGCGATGAGACGCTGACCGTCCCGGTCCCGCAGGTGTCCGATGCCTACGGGTACACCTGCCGGCTCGAAGGTGCCGGCTACCAGCCCGCCGATACGCCGCTGCCGTTGACCGGTGACGACGCGTCGGTCGCCGTCGACCTGCCCTTCCCGTTCTTCTTCTACGGCGCCAGCTACAGCCGGGCCTGGGCGTCCACCAACGGCCACCTCAACTTTCTCGGACCGAACACCGCGCTGGGCAATACCACGATCCCCAACGCCCCGGCCCCGGGCCCGAACGCGGCGATCTACCCGTTCTGGGACGACCTCTTCTTCCTCCCCCCGCCGACCAGCCAGGCGTTCACCGGAATCACCGGATCCGCGCCCAACCGCTCATTCCTGATCGAATGGCGGGGGGTCACATTCTTCACCTCTGCCAACCGGACGCTGTTCGTGGACGTCCAGGTGCGGCTCGACGAGGACGGCACCATCGTCCTGAGCTACCGGAACCTCGGTCCCGCGCCCCGCGAACGTGGGGCCTCGGCGACCGTCGGCATCGAGAACGCGACCGGAACCGTTGCCCTGCAGTACTCGGTCAACAGCCCGGTGCTGAGCGACGACCGGTCGATCCGGTTCGTGCCTCCGCCGAACGGCGTGGTCACCGGTGTGATCACCGACGCCAACGACGGCCAACCGGTCGAACGGGCGACGGTGACCGCCCGGCAGGGCGCGACCGTGATCGGCACCGCCACCTCGGCCGCGGACGGACGCTACTCGCTGCGGCTCAAGGTGGGCAGCTACACCGTCGAGGCCACCAAGGCGAACTATGTGACTCAAGGGCGGGCTGTCGAGCTGACCGCCGGCGGGCAGGCGCTCCAATTCAGTCCCGTCCTTGCCACCGCCGCCGCCGGCCTGAACCCGACAACGCTTTCCTACCTGGGCAACGAAGGCCAGCTGCGAACCCAGCGGGTCACCCTGTCCAACCCGTCCAGCAGCGGGATCACCCTGACCTACACGCTTGTCGACAACCAGGGGTGGCTCTGGACGGTCCCGGCGAACGGATCGATCCCGCCCGGCGGGTCCAGGACCCTGACCGTCCGGGTCGACGCGACCGGGATCCCGGCCGGCGTCGTGCACGCCGGATCCGTCGCGATCACCACCAACGCCGGACGCACCCCGGCCATGCAGATCCCGGTGACACTGGTCGTCCCCGGTAGTCGGCAGGGTGTCAAGTCGGGTTCCGACACGTCGTACGTGGACCGCGCTGACGACCCGTGGGGCGCCGACCGGGCCTGGGCGCCCGGTGGATTCGGCTACCTCGGCGCCGGGTGGACCAACACGAGCCGGCAACCGATCGCCGGCACCGAGGACGACCCGCTGTACTCGACCCAGCGTGAGGCCACCAGCGGGTACCGGTTCGACAACCTCACGGCCGGCACCTACCTCGTCGAGATGAACGTCGTCGAGTTCCGCAGGTTGCTGGCCCCCGGACGCCGGGTCTTCGACGTGTCGATCAACGGTTCCCTCGTGCTCGACGATTACGACCCCGTCGCCGCTGTCGGCACGCTGACCCTCGACCACCGGGAGTTCACGGCGACGGTCGGCGCGGGCGGCGCCATCGCCCTCGATTTCGGCGCCCAGCGGGGCAAGCTGCCGCCGATCGTCAACGCGGTGCGGGTCACCCACCGGCCGGATCTGGGGCCGGGCGTGACCTGAGATCCAGGGCGCGCGGCCGGTCCGCGGTGGCCGGCGCTCGAACGGGCCGGCCGCAACATCGCCGCAATGAGGCTGCGGCAGGCTGGCCCGACACGTCCGGCCCGAGGCCTCGCCGGGCGTTTGCGATCCATAGCAGGACAAGCGTACTGTTTGTAGGTGAGGCCGTGACGTCCCAGCGACGAGCCCGGGGTAGGTGAGTCGACCCGGATCGCGCGGACAACAATGGCCTCGGGTCGCCCGCACCGCCGCCGGGGGACCCACCGCCGCACCGCCTGAAGTGAGGAGAACTCCGTGCCTGCCCCCAGTAAGGACAGCTTCGCCGCCAAGGACACCCTGACCGTCGGTGACCAGAGCTACGACATCTACCGAATCATCGGGCTCGACGGCCTGGAGAACGCGAGCAAGCTGCCGTTCTCGCTGAAGGTCCTGCTGGAGAACCTGATCCGCACCGAGGACGGCGCGAACATCACCGCCGATCACATCCGTTCCCTGGCGAATTGGGATCCCAGCGCCGAACCGGACATCGAGATCCAGTTCACCCCGGCCCGGGTCATCATGCAGGACTTCACCGGCGTGCCCTGCGTCGTCGACCTGGCCACCATGCGCGAGGCGATGGCCGACCTGGGCGGCGACCCGGACAAGATCAACCCGCTGGCGCCGGCCGAGATGGTGATCGACCACTCGGTCATCGCGGACGTGTTCGGCCGGGCCGACGCGTTCGAGCGCAACGTCGAGCTGGAGTACGAGCGCAACCGCGAGCGCTACCAGTTCCTGCGCTGGGGGCAGACCGCGTTCGACGAGTTCAAGGTCGTCCCGCCGGGCACCGGCATCGTGCACCAGGTGAACATCGAGCACCTGGCCCGCGTCGTCATGTACCGGGGCGGGGTCGCCTACCCCGACTCCTGCGTCGGCACCGACTCGCACACCACCATGGTCAACGGCATCGGGGTGCTGGGCTGGGGCGTCGGCGGCATCGAGGCGGAGGCGGCCATGCTGGGCCAGCCGGTCTCGATGCTCATCCCCCGCGTCGTCGGGTTCAAGCTGACCGGCACCATCCCGCCCGGCACCACGGCCACCGACGTGGTGCTCACGATCACCGAGCAGCTGCGCAAGCACGGCGTCGTCGGCAAGTTCGTCGAGTTCTACGGTGACGGCGTCGGCGCGGTCCCGCTGGCCAACCGGGCCACCATCGGCAACATGAGCCCGGAGTTCGGCTCCACCGCGGCCATGTTCCCGATCGATCATGAGACGATCGACTACCTCACCCTCACCGGTCGTCCGGCCGAGCAGGTCGCGCTGGTCGAGGCCTACGCCAAGGCGCAGAGACTGTGGCACGACCCGTCCGACGAGGCCGTCTACTCCGAATACCTGGAGCTGGATCTGTCGACCGTGGTGCCGTCGATCGCCGGCCCGAAGCGCCCGCAGGACCGCATCGAGCTGTCCGACGCCAAGGGCTCGTTCCGCAAGGCCGTGCACGACTACCTCGGCACCGCCGCGGATGTCGCCCCCAACCGGGTCGACGAGATGGAGCTGGAGTCGTTCCCGGCCAGCGATCCGCACCCGGCCAGCCCGTCGTTCATCGACGAGGACGCCGATACCGGCGTGGCCGCCGCGCTGGAGTCCGCGGCCACCGGCGCCAACGGTCGCCCGTCCAAGCCGACGCTGGTGGAGTCCGCCGAATACGGCACGTTCGAGCTGGACCACGGCGCCGTCGTCATCGCCGCGATCACCTCGTGCACGAACACGTCCAACCCGTCCGTCATGCTCGGGGCCGCCCTGCTGGCCCGCAACGCCGTGAACAAGGGTCTCGCCGTCAAGCCGTGGGTGAAGACGACCATGGCGCCCGGCTCGCAGGTCGTCACCGACTATTACGAGAAGGCCGCCCTGTGGCCGTATCTGGAGAAGCTCGGCTACAA
>DATDBV010000521.1:0-11086 GCA_036524715.1 Nakamurella sp.
GGCTTCCTGGTGACGTTCCTGTTCGGCGGCCTGACCGGCGTCATTCTCGCCGCCCCCCCGTTGGACTTCCACGTCTCCGACTCGTACTTCGTGGTCGCCCACTTCCACTACGTGCTCTTCGGCACCATCGCGTTCGCGACCTACGGCGGCATCTACTTCTGGTTCCCGAAGTTCACCGGTCGGTTCCTGGACGAGCATCTGGGTCGGCTGCACTTCTGGACCACGTTCATCGGCTTCCACCTGACGTTCCTGGTCCAGCATTGGCTGGGTGACATAGGCATGCCCCGCCGCTATCCGGACTACCTGCCGACGGACGGCTTCACCACGCTGAACGTCGTGTCCACGATCGGTGCGTTCGTGCTCGGGTTCTCCACGATTCCGTTCATCTGGAACGTCATCCGGTCGTGGCGGTACGGCGAGATCACCACCGCCGACGACCCGTGGGGCTACGGCAACTCCCTGGAGTGGGCGACCAGCACTCCGCCGCCCCGGCACAACTTCACGTCGTTGCCGCGGATCCGGTCCGAGCGCCCCGCGTTCGAGTTGCACCATCCGTACATGGTGGAGCGGATGCGGGCCGAGGCCCATCCGCACCGAGGCTGGAAGCCCCTGGACGAGGCCGAGGCGAGTTCGCACCTCAAGATCCCCGAGGGCGAGGGTTCGGGTTCGCCGACCGCACCGTTCGGCGGGTGAGGCGCTGTCCACCGTGCTGGTCACCGTCACCGGGCACGACCGCCCCGGCGTCACGGGTGAGCTTTTCACGGCGCTGGCGACCCACCGGGTCGAGGTGCTGGACATCGACCAGGCGGTCATCCGGGGTCAGCTGACCCTCGGGGTCCTGGTCCGCACCACCGAGGACGCCGGACCGATCAAGGCCGACGTCGAGCGGGCCATGCGGGCGATGGGCATGGCAGTGCGAGTCGGCGTCGACCAACCCGACGACGACCTGCGCCGCTCCGCCACGCACGCGGTGGTGGTGTTGGGACGTCCGTTGCAGGCCGCCGCGATCGGCGAGCTCGCGCTGCGCTTCGGCACCCTCGGCGTGAACATTGAGACGATCCATCGGATCGCGGACTACCCCGTCACCGGCTTGGAGCTGTCGGTCAGCGCGCCCGATGACGATGCGCTCCGGTCCGCCGTGGTCCAGGTGGCGGCGACCGCCGGCGTCGACATCGCGGTCGAGCGGATAGGCATCGCCCGCCGGGCCAAGCGGCTCATCGTGTTCGACGTCGACTCGACCCTGATCACCGGTGAGGTGATCGAGATGCTGGCCGACCACACCGGGACCCGGTCGAAGGTGGAGGAGATCACCGCCGCGGCCATGCACGGCGAACTGGACTTCGCCGATTCCCTGCGGGCCAGGGTGGCCATGCTGGAGGGCCTGGACGCCTCGGTGCTCGACCAGGTCGGGGTCGACCTTGTCCTCACCCCGGGTGCCCGCACCACCATCCGCACCCTCAAGCGGCTCGGCTTCCGGTGCGGAGTGGTGTCCGGCGGGTTCACCCAGGTGATCCGTCATCTGGTTGACGAACTGGAGTTGGATTTCGCCGCCGCCAACACCCTGGAGGTGCTCGACGGCCGGTTGACCGGTCGGGTCGTCGGGGACATCGTCGACCGCGCCGGCAAGGCTTTGGCCCTCGAGCGGTTCGCCGCGCAATTCGGAGTTGGCCTGGCCCAGACGGTGGCGGTCGGAGACGGGGCCAACGACATCGACATGCTGTCGGCGGCCGGGCTGGGCATCGCGTTCAACGCCAAGCCGGTGGTGGCCGGGTTCGCCGACACCACCCTGAACCAACCGTTCCTGGATCCGGTCCTGTTCATCCTGGGCATCTCCCGGGACGAGATCGAGGCCGCGGACGCCGCCGACGGCACCCTTCGCCGCGTCCCCCTGGAGTGAGGCCGATGAAGACGGATGCCCGGCGCCGATCCACCGGCCCACCGCGAGCCTCACTGATCTGTGATCAGCGGAGCCGGGGTGGGCCTTGTTGGACTGCGCTGATCAAACCCGGGTCGGTTCGGGTAAACCGGGCACGCGCGTGCGGGTTTGATCAGCGGACCCTGGTTGGGTCTGCGACTGGGCTGATCAAACCCGGGTCGGTTCGGGTAAACCGGGCACGCGCGTGCGGGTTTGATCAGCGGACCATGGTTAGGTCTGCGACTGGGCTGATCAAACCCGGGTCGGTTCGGGTAAACCGGGCACGCGCGTGCGGGTTTGATCAGCGGAGCCGGGGTGACCGGCGAAACTGCCGAACCGGGAGTAACCCGCGATGATCCCAGTGCAGCAGCCGGGGCCTACCGGCGAGGTGCTCGCCCCGCTGGCCGAGCGGTATGCGCACTGGTTGAGCCTGGACGCCGCCCAGGTGCTGGCCGACCGGGAGGAGGCCGTCGCCGACATCCGGGCCATGCAACTGGTGCTGCGGATGGAACGGGCCGACCCACCGTCCTGGCACCGGGCGGTGGCGCTGGCCGCCGGGGGTGCGGCGGCGATCTGCCTGGACGAGCGGACCGCCCCGGGCGGCGAATGGCATGACGCGGTCGCCGACTACGTCCGCGGGCACATCCGCAAGGTCGTCCGCCGCGCCCGCGGCGCGCACTGGGCCGCCGCCCAGGACCTGCCCGGCCTGACCCTGGAATCGGCCGGCACCCAGGTACGGCTCCTCGTCCCCGGCCCGGCCGCCGAGCTGGACCCGCGGATCAGCCGGCTGCAGGTCGGTGGCACCGACGTGGCCCCGGACGATCCGCTGCCCGGGGCCGACCCGACCGGCGCCCTGCACCTGTGGGTGCCCGCCGGCATCCCGATGACCGTCGGCAAGGCCATGGCCCAGGCCGGCCACGCCGGGATGATCTGCGCCGCACTGCTCGGCCGCCACGGGGCTGACGGTGCTGACGGGGCCGACGAGACTGACGGGGCCGGCTGGGCCGACGAGGTTCACAGTGCCGACGGGGCCGACGGGGCCGGCGGGGCTGACCGGGCCGACTGGGACGGCCGGCAACGGCTGGCGCGCTGGCGGGACCGTGGCTACCCGGTCGCCGTAGGCCGACTCGACCCGGCGGCCTGGACGGAGCTGCGCGCACCGCTGGCCGCCGACCAGGAGGCCGCCTGGCTCGATCAGCGCCTGCTGGCCGTGCGCGACGCCGGCTTCACCGAGGTCGATCCGGGCACCATCACCGTCATCGCCCGCGCGCCCGACTGACCATCGGGCCGATCAGGGTTCACCCTCGGCACGCAGCGAGGTTTCTACGCGCGCACCAGCCAGAGCACCCCGTACGGATGGAGCCACACGTTCCCGTCGGTGCCCGGGAAGATGTAGTCCCCGGACAGCGCGTCCCGGGCGCCGACCAGGTCATACTCGTCCAGCCGCCAACCCGGGAACGGCCGCCAGTCGGCCGTCACGTTGAACAGCTCGAGCAGGGGTCCCAGCGGGTGCCGGCGCAGGACCGGCAGCACGCCGGGGTCGGAGAGCAGCGGCACCTCGGCGGCCACCGACGCCTCGAGGTGGGGCAGCGACGCCCGGGTGCTCACCAGGTGCCGCAGGCCAGCGAACACCCGCCCGGGCACCGTGGACACGTCGTGCCGTAGCGCCGCCCGGTCCCAGTCCATCCGGGGCCGGTGCGCCCACCGGTTGTCGTCGGCGTGCCCGGGCTCGGCCGCCCACGCCGGGTCGTTGGCCATGGCGATCTCGTCGCCCATCCAGATGACCGGGATGCCGCCCCAACCCATGATCATCGAGTGGGCCAGGAACAGCCGCCCCACCACCAGGTCGGCGTCCGCGGCCGAGGCCATCGCGTCCAGGCCGGACAGGCTGGCCGCGCTGCCGCTGATGCGGCGGTCGCCGGTCTCCGGGTTCTCCTGGAACACCAGGCCGCGGGCAGGGGAGCCCGGATGGAGCCCGGCGTAGTAGTCCGACAGGAACCGCTGGTGCTCGAAGCCGTTGAGACCGACCGCGGCGGCGTCGGCCGCGTCGATGGCCCAGCCGATGTCGTCGTGACAGCGGGCGTAGGTGACCCACGTCGTCGTCGACGGCACTGGCGGGATGGCCCGCAGGGCGTGCGCGGCCAGGGTCGCGTCCTGGGCGGCCAGCATGGACCAGATCTGCACCATCAGGCTGTTGTGGTAGGCGATGTCGCTGACCTTGCCGTGGTGTACGCCTCGGCCCAGGTAGTGCACCAGGTCCTGCGGGGCGACGATCGCCTCGGCCTTGAAAAGCACGGCCGGACAGGCGATCCGGGCCAATGAGCGCAGCGCCTGGGTGATGGCGTGCACCTCGGGCTGGTTCTGGCAGTTGGTGCCCAGTCGCTTCCAGACGAACGCGATCGCGTCCAGCCGCAGCACCTGCACGCCGGCGTTCGCCAGGAACAGGATGATGTCCGCGTACTCGGCGAACACGTCGGGATTGGTCCAGTTGACGTCCCACTGCCAGGAGTTGAACGTCGTCCACACCCAGCCGTCCAGGTCGGGGGAGTAGCTGAAGCTGCCGGGCGCGAAGTCGGGGAACACCTCGGGCAGGGTCTGCTCGTAACGGTCCGGCTCGACCCGGTCCGGGTAGATGTAGAAGTAGTCGCGATAGTGCTGGTCACCGTCGCGGGCGGCCTGCGCCCAGGCGTGCTCGGCGGCGACGTGATTGAGCACGAGGTCCATCACCAGGCTGATGCCGACCGACCGCAGCTTGGCGGCCAGCGTGCGCAGGTCGTCCATCGTGCCCAGTTCCCGGCGGACCCGTCGGTAGTCGGCCACCGCGTAGCCGCCGTCGTTGTCCCCGTCCCGCGGCTGCAGCAGCGGCATCAGGTGCAGGTAGGTGACGCCCAGCTCGCGCAAGTAGTCGATCTTGTCGATCAGCGCGGTGAGATCTCCGGCGAACCGGTCGGCGTAGCAGGCGTACCCGAGCATCGACTCGTCCTGGAACCAGCCCGGGTCCAGGGTGCGTTGCAGGTCGAGCCGGTGCAGGTCGGGATCTCGGGTGTCGAATGCGGTGGCCGCCATCCGGACCAGCGCGCGTTCCAGGTCGACCACCCGCTCGGCGTCGTAGACGGCGGTCAGCGCGTCGTCCAGGTCCTCCCACCATCGATCCAGTCGCAGGCCGAACAGTTCCTGCTGGTGCGCGGGCCGACCGGCCAGTATCTGCTGGTACTGGGCGTGCATGTCGGGTGGGGCGGGTCGCATGGCGCAGATTGTGCCGCACTGTGCTTCTGACCACAGGGCCGCCGGCCAAACCATGCTGAACCGGTTTGGTCGGGCGGGACAGGGCGGGGCCCGGTGGCCGACCGCGCCGGACAATGCGAGAGTGCACTGCGTGGACAGGACCCCGCGACATGGCTGAACGGATCCGTCGGCCGACCATGAACGACGTGGCCAGGGCCGCCGGTATCAGCCTGAAGTCCGTGTCCCGGGTGATCAACGACGAGGTCGGCGCGTCACCGGAAACCCGCGAGCGGGTGTTGGCCGCCGCCACCCGGCTCGGCTACCGGCGAAACGACGCCGCGCACGCGCTGCGTCGGGCCGACGGCCGGTCCGCCTCCGTCGGTCTGGTGCTGGAGGACGTCAGCAACCCGTTCGCGGCGGCGCTCAACCGGTCCGTCGAGCGGGTCGCCGGCCACGAGGGCAGCCTGGTCCTGGCGGTCAGCACCAACGCCGACCCGGACCGGGAGGAGTACCTGATCCACCGGCTGCTGGCGCGGGCCGTGGACAGCCTGGTGATCATGTCCTGCCGGCGGGACCATTCCTTCCTCGAGGCGGAGGTGCAGCGGGGGCTTCCGGTGGTCTTCGTCGACCGGCCGCCCCGCCGGCTGAGCTGCCCGACCGTCCGCGTCGCCAACGGTAAGGGGGCGCACGACGCCACCACCCACCTGATCGCGCACGGCCACCGGCGGATCGCCTTCCTCGGCGACCGGACCGGCCTGTACACGGCGGAGGAACGGCAACGCGGCTGGTCCCGGGCGCTGCGGGAGGCGGGCCTGACCGCCGACCCGGCCCTGACCTGGCGGGGGCAGGCCGATCCGTTTCAGGGCGAACAGGCCGTGACGGCCATGTTGGATCTGCCCGACCCGCCGACCGCGGTGTTCGCGGCGCAGAACCTGCTCGCGGCCGGGGTGCTCGCGGCGCTGCGGCACCGGGGCGCGGGACATCGCATCGCGGTGGTCGGTTTCGACGACCTGGACCTGGCCGAGGTGGTGGAGCCGCCGCTGACGGTCGTCGCGCAGGACCCGGACGCGATCGGCCGGATCGCCGCCGAGGCGGTGTTCGGCGCGCTCGCCGGATCGCCCATGTCCAAGGACGTGGTGCTGCCTGTCCGGCTGGTCGCGCGCGGGTCCGGCGAGATCCCGGGCCCGTTCGCCTGAGGGCCGGATCAGGCCTCGACGACGTCGACGCCACCGTCCCGCATGGCGCCGATCGCCGCCTTCGTGTCGCCCGGGTTGAGTTCGACGAACCGGGTCAGCGCCAGGGGCACGATGGTCCGGTAGCCCAGCCGGACCGCGTCGATCGCGGTGGACTTGACGCACCAGTCGCCGGCCAGCCCGACCACGGTGACGGCCATCACGCCGTTCTCGTCCAGGATCGCCGACAGCTCGGTCTCCTGGTTCCGGCCGGACGGCAGGTGCAGCACCGCGAAGCCGCTGTAGCCGTCCTCCGGCCCGGAGCCCTTGTGCACGACCGGCCCGTTGACGGTGATGCCGGGCAGGAACTGCGCCCCGGCCGAGTCGATGACGCAGTGCGCCGGCCACAGGCCGCCGTGCTCGGCGAAGTGCGGCGTCACCTGCGGGTGCCAGTCGCGGGTGTAGACGACCAGGTGCCCGGCGGCCAGGGCCTCCTGGATCGCCCGGTTGATCGGCTCGACGATCTCCTCGCCGCCGCGCACGTACAGCGAGCCGTCGGGATGGCCGAAGTCGTGCTGCATGTCGACCACCAGCAACGCGTGATCGGGTCCGTGGGTCCAGGTCGGGGTCGCGGTCTCGGCCATGTGATCAGTTCCTCGAGGTGGGTGGGGCGGTCAGTTGGGTGCTGGGAATGGCGGGCTCGCCGTCGGACAGGGTCAGGCCTTCCCAGGGCAGCGTGGTCAGCGCGTGCCGCAGGTGCTCCCGAGCCCTGGCCAGGTCGGACCGGCCGTCGGAGCCGACCGGGTCACCGCCACGGACCAGTGGCACCGGGACGACCCGGTCGTGCTGGCCGGCCGCGGCCCGGGCGTCGGCCTCGGTGCCGCGGAAGACGACCTCCTCGGTGACGGTGCCGCTGGCCTTGGCCCGGCGGATCACCGACTTGCGGCCGCCGTGCGACACCTTGTCCGCGCTGCGCTTCTCCACCGGCCGGCCGTCCACCTCGACCAGCTTGTAGACCATGCCGGCGGTGGGCGCACCCGAGCCGGTGACCAGGGAGGTGCCCACCCCGTAGACGTCCACCGGGTCGGCCCGCAGTGCCGCGATGGCGTACTCATCCAGGTCGCCGGAGAGCACGATCCTGGTGTTCGGTGCGCCGAGCCCGTCGAGTTGGCGGCGGGCCGCCCGGGTCAGCACGGCCAGGTCGCCGGAGTCGATGCGGACGGCGCCGAGGTCGGGGCCGGCGACCTTGACCGCGGTCTCGATCCCCTGGGTGATGTCGAAGGTGTCGACCAGCAGGGTGGTGCCGGGGCCGAGGGTGGCGACCTGGGAGGCGAAGGCCGCCGCCTCGCTGTCGTGGAGCAGGGTGAACGCGTGCGCCGCGGTGCCGGCGGTGGGGATGCCGTAGCGGCGGCCGGCCTCCAGGTTCGAGGTGGCGGAGAAGCCGGCCAGCCAGGCGGCCCGGGCGGCGGCGACCGCGGCGTCCTCGTGGGCGCGTCGGGTGCCCATCTCGATCAGTGGCCGGTCGCCGGCGGCCGTCGCCATCCGGGCGGCCGCGGCGGCGATCGCGCAGTCGTGGTTGAGGATGGACAGCACCATCGTTTCCAGGATGACCGTGTTGGCGAAGGTGCCGGCGATGGTCAGCACCGGCGAGCCGGGGAAGAACAGCTCGCCCTCGGGGTAGCCGTCGATGTCCCCGTCGAAGCGGTACGCCGCCAGGTGGTCCAGGGTCCGGCGGTCCAGGAACGGCTCGAGCTGGGCCAGTTCGGACTGGCCGAAGGTGAAGTCGGCCAGCGCGTCGATGAGCCGGCCGACACCCGCGACCACGCCGTAACGCCGGCCCGGAGGCAGCCGTCGGGCGAAGGTTTCGAAGACGCAGTGCCGCCCCGCCGTGCCGTCGGCGATCGAGGCCGACAGCATGGTCAGCTCGTACCGATCGGTGAACAAGGCCGTCGACCCGGATGTGGAGGGCATCCATGGAGCCTAGAGATCGCGATGGTTGTCCACAGCCGGGCGTCCGACGTTGGCCGTGCCGCGGATCGGTGCGAAAATGGCGAGCGTGGGTGGATCGGTGGGAACCTCGGCAGCTGGTGCGGGCAGCGCCCGGGTGCCGGGCACGGTGATGACCGCGCCCGCGCCGGAGAAGACCGGCTCGGCCGACACCGTCACGGCCGCCGACGTGCCCTGGGTCACCATCGTCTGGAACGACCCGGTCAATCTCATGTCGTACGTCACCCTGGTCTTCCAGAAGCTGCTCGGCCATCCCCGTCCGAAGGCCGAGGCCTTGATGCTCGACGTGCACCACAAGGGCCGGGCCACCGTCTCCAGCGGACCGCGGGAGAAGATGGAGGCCGACGTCGCCAAGCTCCAGGCCGCCGGTCTGTGGGCGACGATGGCCCGGGACAGCTGATCCCGTGCGCCCGTTCCACCGCCGGTTCGGCAAGTACGGCGCGTCCTTCGAACCCGCCGAGGCCTCCCTGATCGCCGACCTGGTCGATCAGGTCCGGCAGCTGCTCGCCGGCCGCCGGGCGCAGGCGCCGAGCGACCCGTTGGCGCAGCTCACCGGCATGACGATGGGCCCGGACAGCAAGCCCGAGGACCCGGCCGTTGCCCGGCTGCTGCCCGATTTCCACGCCGAGGACGCCCAGCTGTCGTCCGGGCTGCGGGTGTTGCACGAACCGGAGCTGATCGCGGCCAAGGATGCCGCCGCGGTCACGCTGCTGGACTCGTTGCCCAGGGGCGGCGGGCCGGTGCGGCTGGACGAGGAGTCCGCGGCGGCCTGGATCACCGCGCTCAACGATGTCCGGCTGGCCCTCGGGGTTCGGCTGGAGATCACCGAGGACGACACCCCGCCGCCCGGCGTCGACGACCCGGAAAGCCAGCAGTCCGCGATGTACGCCACCTACCGGTGGCTGTCGGCGGTGCAGGATTCGCTGGTCAGCGCCATGCTGGACGGCTGAGGGCGCCCGGGCGAATCGTCGGTTGCCCGCCCGGACCACTACGCTGTCCGCGTGCTGCGCATCCCCGCCGCGATGATCGACGAGATCGTCGCCCATGCCCGCGCCGACCACCCGGACGAGGCCTGCGGCATCATCGCCGGGCCGGCCGGCTCGGACACCCCGACCCGACCGGTGCGGATGGTGAACGCGGAGCGCTCGCCGACGTTCTACCGGTTCGACTCCGGCGAGCAGCTGCGGCTGTATCGGGAGATGGACGCCGCCGACGAGGAGGTGGTCGTCGTCTACCACTCGCACACCGGCACCGAGGCCTACCCCAGCCGCACCGACATCGCCTACGCGGGTGAGCCGCAGGCCCACTACCTGCTCGTCTCCACCCGGGACCCGGACTCCGAGGAGATCCGGTCGTACCGGATCGTGGAAGGCGTCGTCACCGAGGAGCCGGTGGAAATCATTCCGGCCTGAGCCGACGTTGCACCGATGGGCGCCGCGCGTCCGTCACAATTGATCCGTTCCACCTGCCAACGACGATGCCCGCGCCCGACGCGCGGGGAGCAACAAGGAGTGTTCGATGAGCGTTTCGGTGTCCGTGCCGACGATCCTGCGACCGGTCACCAAGGGGGAGAAGACCGTGTCCGCCGAGGGCGCGACCCTGGCCGAGGTGATCTCCGACCTGGATAGCCGGTACTCCGGCCTCGGCGACCGGCTGATCAAGAACGGCTCGCTGCACCGCTTCGTGAACATCTACGTCAACGACGAGGATGTTCGCTTCACCGGCGGCCTGGAGACGGCGATCGCCGAGGGCGACAACGTGACGATCCTGCCCGCCGTCGCCGGCGGGGCGCGCTGACGGTCCGGCCGCAGCCATGACGCGGTACCCCAGCCTGGTCGACGCGGTCGGCGGCACGCCCCTGGTCGGCCTGCCGCGACTGTCGCCGTCCCCGTCCGTCCGGCTGTGGGCCAAGCTCGAGGACCGCAACCCGACCGGCTCGATCAAGGACCGACCGGCCCTGGCCATGGTCGCCCGGGCCGAGCGCGACGGGCGGCTGCGGCCCGGGTGCACGGTGATCGAGCCGACCAGTGGCAACACCGGCATCTCGCTGGCCATGGTGTGCCGGGTCAAGGGTTACCGGCTGATCTGCGTGATGCCGGAGAACACCTCCGAGGAGCGTCGGCTGATCCTTCGGGCGTACGGCGCGCAGATCATCTCGTCGCCGGCCGCGGGCGGTTCCAACGCTGCGGTGGCGATGGCCAAGGAGCTCGCGGCCGACCACCCCGACTGGGTGATGCTCTACCAGTACGGCAATCCGGACAACGCGTTGGCCCACTACGAGACAACCGGACCCGAGTTGCTGGCCGACCTGCCGACGATCACCCACTTCGTCGCCGGGCTGGGCACGACCGGCACCCTGATGGGCGTCGGTCGCTACCTGCGCGAGAAGGTGCCCGACATCGGCATCGTCGCCGCCGAGCCCCGCTACGGCGAGCTGGTCTACGGACTGCGCAATCTGGACGAGGGTTTCGTCCCCGAACTGTATGACGCGTCCGTGCTCACCTCCCGGTTCTCGGTCGGCCCCGACGACGCGGTCCGCCGCACCCGGGAGCTGCTCGAGGTCGAAGGGATCTTCGCCGGCATCTCCACCGGCGCCATCCTGCACGCCGCGCTGGGCATCGCCGCCCGCTCGGTGCGCGACGGTGCCGAGGCCGACATCGCCTTCGTGGTGGCCGACGGCGGCTGGAAGTACCTGTCCACCGGTGTGTACGACGCCGGCGACGACGCGGCCGCCGCAACCGGCCTGGAGGGCCAGCTCTGGGCGTGA
>DATDBV010000522.1:0-2689 GCA_036524715.1 Nakamurella sp.
GCAACTTCCTCATCCACCAGTACGACGAGATCAATCGCGAGCTCACCTGGCTCACGCTCTATCGCGATCTGCCGGCCTGGAAGGCGTACCTCCGCGAGCTGTTCGAGGCCGCTGAGTCTGCGACGAAGGCCGTCGGCGGTCAGTGAACGGTCGCGCTCTCTCTGGGCCGCGGCACGGGAGCTGCCCACCCCGGTCGATCATCGCGGTCCAGATCAACACCAGCAGTCGAGCGAAGGCTGCTCACGTGGATCTCGTCCCACGTCCGGGGCGTAGCCTTGGGCGAGCAACCCCTCGTCGACTCGGCGAGGGGCTTTTGGCGTGACCAGGGAGCAGTGACGTGAGTTCGGGTGCCTTGCGAGGATTGTTGGCGGCGGTGGCGGCGGATCCATTCTTCGCTTCGTTGAAGGAATCGACCGGGGCGATCACGCACCGGGTGACCGGGCCGCCGGCGATCCGGCCGTTCGTGGCGGGCACCCTGGCGTCCGGATTCCCGGACGCCGGGGTGCCGGTGCTGCTGGTGACGGCAACGGGTCGGGAGGCCGAGGCGGCTGTCGCGTCGATCGGCGACCTGATCGGTGACGAGAACGTCGCATTGTTCCCGTCCTGGGAGACCCTGCCACACGAGCGGCTGTCCCCGCGCGCGGACACCGTCGGGCGGCGGCTGGCCACCCTGCGGCGGATAGCCCACCCCGAGGAGCACAAGGCCGGCTACCCGGCGGTCGTGGTGGCGACCGTTCGGTCGATGATCCAGCCGATGGCCCCGCACTTGGGCGAGATGGCGCCGGTCACTCTGCGGGTCGGCCAGGAGGTCGACCTGGGTGGGCTGGTGGAGCGGCTCGTCTCGCTCGCCTACGGCCGGGTCGACATGGTGGAGAAGCGCGGCGAGATCGCGGTCCGGGGCGGCATTCTGGACATCTTCCCGCCGACCGCCGACCATCCGGTGCGGATCGAGTTCTGGGGCGACGAGATCTCCGACCTGCGCACGTTCGGGGTCACCGATCAGCGGTCCCTGGCGGCGGTCGAGGAACTCGTCGCACCACCGTGCCGGGAGATCCTGCTGACCGCCGAGGTGCGGGAACGGGCCGCGCACCTGTCGGCCCAGCAGACCGGTGACCCCACCCTGGCGCAGATGCTGGACAACCTGGCCAACGGCATCACCGTCGAAGGCATGGAGTCGCTCATTCCCGTCCTGGTGGGTGACGACCTTGAGTTGCTGCCGAACCTGGTCAGACCGGGGACGCATGTGGTGCTGGCCGACCCGGAACGGATCCGGACCCGGGCGGCCGACCTGGTTCGTACCGGCGAGGAGTTCCTGGCCGCATCCTGGATGGCCGCGGCGACCGGCGGACGGGCGCCGCTCGACCTGGGCTCGTCGGCCTACCGATCCTTGGGCGACGTGCTCGACGTGGTCCGGGACGCCGAGCTGCCGATCTGGCGGGTGGCCCCCTTCGAGTCCGGCGATGTCGATGCCGGCGAGCCGGGCGTGGTCGCGGCTCCCGCCTACCGGGGTGAGCTGTCCACCGCCGTTCACGACGCCCGCGAACGGCGGGCCGCGGGCGGATCCACCGTGCTGGTGGTGGCCGGCGCCGGCACGGCGGCCCGGGCGGGGGAGCGGCTGGCCGAGGCGGACCTGGGCATGGTGGTGGCCGAGCACCTCACCGAACCGCCGCGGACCGATGTGGTCACCGTGACCTGCGGGCGGCTCGAACACGGATTCGTGCTGCGCGGGTCGGGGCTGGCGGTGCTGACCGAGGCAGACCTGACAGGGTCGGCCGGGGTGAATCCGGAAGCGGCGGCGGCCCGGCTGCCCACCCGCCGGCGTAATGCGGTCGATCCGCTGGCGCTCAAGCCGGGCGATCACGTCGTGCACTCGCAGCACGGCATCGGTCGGTACGTGGACATGGTGCAACGCACCTCGGGCGGGGCGACCCGGGAGTACCTGGTGGTGGAGTATGCGCCGAGCAAGCGGGGCCATCCGGGCGACCGGTTGTTCGTGCCGACCGACGCGTTGGATCAGCTGTCCAGGTATGTGGGTGGCGAGGTGCCGTCGTTGAACAAGCTGGGTGGCGCGGACTGGGCGAAGACCAAGGGTCGGGCCCGGAAGGCGGTGCGGCAGATCGCGGCCAAGTTGGTGCAGCTGTATGCGGCGCGGGCGTCCGCGCCGGGGCATGCGTTTGCGCCGGACAGCCCGTGGCAGCGGGAGTTGGAGGACGCGTTCCCGTACACCGAGACGCATGACCAGATGGCCGCGATCGACGAGGTGAAGGCCGACATGGAACGTCCGGTGCCGATGGACCGGGTGATCTCCGGCGACGTCGGGTACGGCAAGACGGAGATCGCGGTGCGGGCGGCGTTCAAGGCGGTGCAGGACGGCAAGCAGGTGGTCATTCTGGTGCCGACCACCCTGCTGGCGCAGCAGCACCTGTCGACCTTCTCGGAGCGGATGGGCGCGTTCCCGGTGACCGTGCGGGGGTTGTCCCGGTTCACCTCCACTGAGCAGGCCGTGCAGACCGTTCGGGGGCTGGCCGATGGGTCGGTGGACATCGTCATCGGCACCCACCGGCTGCTGCAGCCGACGATCCGGTACAAGGACCTGGGTCTGGTGGTGGTCGACGAGGAGCAGCGGTTCGGGGTGGAGCACAAGGAGCACATCACCGCGTTGCGGGCGCATGTGGACATGTTGACGATG
>DATDBV010000523.1:0-2963 GCA_036524715.1 Nakamurella sp.
GAACAGGCCCTCCAGCATGTGCACCGCCATCGGGAACCAGTCCCGCATGGCCTTGGCGAACAGTGGGGCGTCCAGCACGAAGAACCGGGACGGCTCGACCGCCCGCATCGTGTTGTTGTAGGTCTGCGGCGCCCGCTCGCCCACGTACGACCGCCACGCGCCGGCGTAGACCCCGGGTTGCGACGTCCGGGTGGTCTCCACGTCGTCGGGACCGACCCGCCGGGACAACGCGATCGTGCCCTCGATCAGCACGTAGAAGCAGGTCGCCGCATCGCCCTCGCTGTACACCGGACCCGGCGTGAAAACCTTGACCCAGCCGTTGGTGCACAACCAGTCCAACTGTTCGTCCGACAGCTTCTCGAACAGGAACAGGGTGCGCAGCTCGTCCGGGCTGCACCTCTCCGGTCCTTCGGTGGGGGTGAGCTGATCTGTCATCGGGTCTCCAGATAGCGATGGACCAGGGTGACGGCCATGGCGCCCTCGCCGACGGCCGAGGCGACGCGCTTGACCGAGTTGGCCCGCACGTCACCGGCGACGAACACGCCGGGCACGCTGCTCTCCAGCAGATAGGGGTCCCGGTCGTGCTCCCACCCGGGCGGTCGCTCGCCGTCGACGATCAGGTCGGGGCCGGCCAGGACGAACCCCCGCGCGTCCCGCACCGCCACCCCGTCCAGCCATTCGGTCCGGGGCGCGGCGCCGATGAACACGAACAGCAGGCCGGTGGTGACGTCCTCCCGCTCGCCGGTGGCGTTGTTGCGCAGGGTGAGCCCCTCCAGGTGGTCGGTGCCGTGCCCGGCGACCACCTCGGTGCATGACCTCACCGTGATGTTCTCGATCCCCTCGATCTGCTTGATCAGGTAGTACGACATCGACGCGGTCAACGACGGTCCGCGCACCAGCATGGTCACCGACCGGGCGTACCGGGCGAAATACACCGCCGCCTGCCCGGCCGAGTTGGCGCCGCCGACGATGTACACGTCCTGGCCCTTGCTCCCCGGCGCCTCCGACAGCGCCGAGCCGTAGAAGACGCCGCGGCCGGCGAACTCGTCCAGGCCGGGCGCCTCCAGCCGCCGCCAGGACACCCCGGTCGCCAGGATCACGGTGTGCGCGTCGATGCTGCCGCCGTCGGCGAACCGCACGGTGCGGGCCGAGCCGCTCACCTCGACCGCACAGGCGTCCCGGGTGGTGATCATCTCGGCGCCGAACTTGAGCGCCTGCCGTCGCGCCCGCTCGGTCAGCTGCGCGCCCGACACCCCGTCCGGGAAGCCGAGATAGTTCTCGATCCGGGAGCTCTGTCCGGCCTGGCCGCCGGTGGCGGTGCGCTCGACCAGCACCGTCCGCAAACCCTCGGACGCCCCGTACACCGCGGCGCCCAGGCCGGCCGGACCGGCGCCAACGACGATGATGTC
The DNA here is from genome assembly GCA_036524715.1 of Nakamurella sp. Classification (GTDB taxonomy): domain Bacteria; phylum Actinomycetota; class Actinomycetes; order Mycobacteriales; family Nakamurellaceae; genus Nakamurella. Next base: position 1,410 of record DATDBV010000523.1, read on the forward strand.
GTAGAAGTCCTTGGTCGGGATCGTGGTCAGGCCGACCTGACCGGCGAGTTCGGAGTCGCTGGGCTCGACCAGAACCTGGCCGTCCGCGGTGATCACCACCGGCAGTTCGGTGGCGCTCACGCCGGCCGCCGCGAGCAGCCGCTCACCCTCCGCGTCGTCGGACAGGTAGGACCGAAACGGGACCTGGTTGCGGGCGAGGAAGTCCTTGACCTCGCTGCAGCGGGCCGACCAGCGGGTGGTCACCACCTTGGTCTGCGGCGGCGGGGTGTGATCGCTGCGCTTCCACTGGTCCAGCTCGTTGTCGATCACCGGGTAGAACTTCTCCTCCGGTGGATCCCACGGTTTGAGCAGGTAGTAGTCCAGGTCGACCACGTTGATCGCGGTGATCGCGGCCTGGGTGTCGGCGTACGCGGTGAGCAGGATCCGGCGGGCCTTCGGGAAGATGTCCATGGCCCGTTCCAGGAATTGGATGCCGTCCATCTGCGGCATCCGGTGGTCGGCCAGCAGCAGGGCCACCTGGTCGCCGCGGAGCTTCATCTCATGGAGGGTGTCCAGCGCCTGCTGGCCGGACTCGGCGCGGATGATCCGGTAGTTCTTGCCGTAGCGGCGGCGCAGGTCGCGGGCGACCGCGCGGGACACGCTCGGGTCGTCGTCGACCGTGAGGATCCCGACCCGCGCCTGGCTGGACGTGGTCACGGTCGGTGCAGAGGAGGCTGACGTCATCGACGTCCTTCCGGCGTGAATGGGGCAGACGAGACGAGGTTGCCACAGTTGCTCGCGTGAGTGTTCTGTCGATGGCGAACACCGCTGGATGCACGATCGCGCCCACGCGAGGGGCGGACGACTATCGTCGAGCAATGGAGCGCTCGGAGCCGGCCCGATATTCCGCGGCCGAGTGCCTGCGGCGGTTACGCGAGCTGTGCCTGGCGCTGCCTGGGGCGACCGAGCGGGTCAGCCACGGCGAGCCGTCCTGGTTCGTCCGCAAGCAGTTCGTGACGCTGGCCGATCACCACCACGACGACCGGTTCGCGTTCTGGGCGGCCGCGCCGGAGGGCGCCCAGGACCGCTGGATCGGCGTGGACCCGGTCCGGTTCTTCCGGCCGCCGTACGTCGGTGGTCGCGGCTGGATCGGCGTGTACCTGGACGTCGAGCAGGATTGGGACGACGTCGCCGAGATCGTCGGGGACGCGCACGCGGTGGTGGCGCCGAAGCGCCGGGCGAGGTAGCCGTGGTCAGGTGCGAGCCGGCGACTCGGCCGGGGCGGGGGGTTCGGCGACGCCGTTCGTCCCGGCTCTCGATCGGTAGCTCCGTGTCCGCAGGGTATCCCTGCCTCAAGCCCGGCCGGCCCTACCGCGGATCAAGGCGTGGACCACGCTCACGTCCTGGTCACCCAGTTCCGCGTCGGCAACGGCCCGGTACAGGTCAAGCGACAGCGCCGCCTGCGCCAGCGGTGTCCGGGTGAGCTGCGACTCCGCCTCCACGAACCCGAGGTCCTTGACCATGTAGGTGGCCTTGCCGGTGGGTATGTAGGTGTTGGAGACCAGATTCGGGCGC
>DATDBV010000524.1:0-5789 GCA_036524715.1 Nakamurella sp.
CCCGGATGCCAGGGCGCCTGCTCGGCGGCCACCACCCGGATCGACACTCCCGCGGTCGCGCAGATCCGCCGGGCGAACTCGATGGCGTCCGCCCACCCTGCCGGACGACCCTCGCCCCACCAGCCCGACCGTTCCCGGGCACCGGCCAGCACCGCGGCGACGTGCAGCGGCTGGTTCGGCAGCGCCGCGTCCAACCGGGCCACGTCATCGACCGACGGGCGACGAGCCACCCCCACCACCGGCGGCGCCGGGGCATTGCGGCGGGGCAGGAACACCACACCGATCTCGAACAGCGACAGGTCACGTGACCCGCGGGACATGTTGCGCAGCACCGTATCCAGCAGTCCGGTGAGCAAGGTGGTGGCCATCCCCGGCCGGTCCGCGTCGAGCGGGTTGGCCACCTGCACCATGCTCCGGCGGGCATCGTCGGCGGGCAGGTCGAGCCGGTCCAGATCAGCGACGTTCTGGAACGGGAAGGAGAGCACCTCGGTCAGCCCGGCCGAGGCGAGGTCGGCGGCGACGAGCCGCTCCCGGCGCTTCGCCGGGCTCAGCCCGGTACCGGCCGGGGCCGCGGGCAGCACCGACGGGATGGAGTCGAACCCCTCCAGCCGGGCCACCTCCTCGACCAGATCGGCGGGCCGGGTGAGGTCGGGCCGCCAGGTCGGCGGCTCCACCAGCTGGTCCGTACCACCACCGGAGACCACACATCCCACCTGCTCGAGCCGGCGGACGATGACGGAGCGCTCGTACGGGCGACCGATCAGCCGTTCGGGCTCGCCGACGGTCAGATCGACGGTCGGCCGCGACAGTGGCTCGCCCCACACGTCGGACCGTCCGACCACCACACCGCCGCCGTAACGGACCAGCAGCTCGGCCGCGCGTTCGGCCGCCACCGCGGCGATCGCCGGGTCGACGGCCCGCTCGAACCGGCGGGCGGCCTCGCTGGGCAGCCGGTGCCGGCGCACCGTGCGCATGATCACCGGCGGATCCCAGTACGCCGCCTCGATGACGACATTGGTCGTGCCGGACGAGATCTCGGTCGACTCGCCACCCATCACGCCGGCCATCGAGATCGCCCCGGACTCGTCGGCGACCACCAGATCGTCGGCCACCAGGGTGCGCTTGGCGCCGTCGAGGGTGACCAGGGTCTCCCCCTCGGCGGCCCGTCGGACGGTGATCGACCCGGTCAGCTTGTCCGCGTCGAAGGCGTGCAGCGGCTGCCCGAGCTCGACCATGACGTAGTTCGTGACGTCGACGGCCAGCGAGATCGACCGGATGGCGGCCGCGCCGAGCCGGCGCCGGATCCAGTACGGGCTGGGCGCGTTCGGGTCGATGCCCGCCACCCGAACGGTGGCGAACCGTCCGCAGCCGATCGGGTCGGCGATGGTCACCGGCCAGCCACCGGCCGCCCGTTCGGGCAGGTCCCGCACACCGGGGTCGGCGAACGGCATCTCGTAGGCCGCGGCGAGTTCCCGGGCCAGGCCCCGCAGGGACAGCGCGTACCCGCGGTCCGGGGTGATCGCCAGCTCGATGACGACGTCGTCGGCGCCGATGATCGGCCGGGCATTACTGCCCGGGTCGGCCGCCGGCTCCCCGGCAGTTTCGCCGTCCGCGGCGATCACCAGGATGCCGTCGTGCTCGTGCCCGATGCCCAGTTCCCGGTTGGAGCAGATCATCCCGTCCGAGACGTGCCCGTACGTCTGACGGGACGCGATCTGGAAGCCGCCGGGCAGCGTGGTGCCCGGCAGGGCCACCACCACCGCGTCACCGGTGGTGAAATTGGTGGCACCGCAGATGATTCCGCGCGGCTCGTCGGATCCGTCCGGCCCGTTGCCCGGACCCACGTCGACCTGGCAGAACCGGATCGGCTTCTTCAGGCCGGTGAGCTCGGAGATCGAGACCACCCGGCCGACCACCAGTTCCCCGTCGGTGGGCGGCACGGTGTGCACGTCCTCGACCTCGAACCCGATGCGCACCAACGTGTCCGACACCTCGTCGGCGGTGGCGCCGGCCGGCAGGGTCAGCTCGTCGCTCAACCATTCCAGGGACAGGCGCATGACTCAGACCTCCCAGCCGAACGCGGCGGTGAACCGGACGTCACCCTCGACCAGGTCGCGCATGTCCGGGATCTGGTTGCGGAACTGCAGGGTGCGTTCGATGCCCATGCCGAACGCGAATCCGCTCCACTCGGTCGGGTCAAGACCGCAGGCGATCAGCACGTTGGGGTCGACCATGCCGCACCCACCCCATTCGACCCACCCGGGGCCGCCCTTCTTGTCCGGGAAGTACACGTCCATCTCGGCGCTCGGCTCCGTGAACGGGAAGAACGACGGCCGCAGCCGGGTGCGCGACTGCGGCCCGAACATGGCCCGGGCGAAGTGGTCCAGGGTGCCCTTCAGGTGCGCCATGGACAGGTGCCGGTCGATGGCCAGCCCCTCGACCTGGTGGAACACCGGGGTGTGGGTGGCGTCGAGCTCGTCCGACCGATACACCCGGCCCGGGCACACCACGTAGATCGGCGGCTGCCGGTCGAGCATGCTGCGGATCTGCACCGGTGAGGTGTGGGTGCGCAGCACCAGCCCGCTGCCGGCCCCGGAGCCACCGGCTCCCCCGCCCTGGATGTAGAACGAGTCCTGCATGGCCCGGGCCGGGTGGTCCTTGGGGAAGTTCAGCGCGTCGAAGTTGAACCACTCTGCCTCGAGTTCCGGACCGGTGGCGACCTCCCACCCCATCGCGACGAACACGTCCTCGATGCGGGCCATGATCGTCGGGATCGGGTGACGTGCCCCGGCCGGTTCCCGGTCGTACGGCAGGGTGACGTCGACGGTCTCCTCCCGCAGGATCCGGGCGTCCCGCTCGGCGACCAGCTCGGCCTCGCGGGCGGCGATCGCCTCGGTGATCCGGCGCCGGCTCTGCCCGATGAACTTGCCCGGCGCGGCGCGCTCGGTCTTGGGCAGGTCGGCCAGGGACCGGTTGGTCAACGCGAGTGGGCTCCGGTCCCCGGCGTGCGCGAGGCGGACCACCTTCAGTGCGTCCAGATCATCGGCGGCAACGACGGCGGCGAGCGCGGCGGCGACCGCACGCTCGATGCCCGCCTCGTCGGTGGGCGCGGGGGTCACCTGGTCGGTCGGCGCGGTCGACGAACGGGAGGCGGTGGTCATGCGGAACCTTCCGGGCTGGGTCACTGCGGGCGGTGCTGGTCGGGGCCGCTCGGTCCTGGGCCGCGATCAGCAGGGAGTCTACGGACGCCGCGGTGGGCGACGGCGCGGTTGGGCCGACCGCCCGCCGCCCCCCGCCCGCCGATTTGCCACATTCGGCCCATCTTGAACGATGCAGGGGGCACAACATGGCGAATCGATGTGCGGGCAGTGGGCGGCGGACGGGCTCAGCCGGCCGAGACCGCCTGCCCGGCCGGCCGCTCGACCCGGGCAGCCGGGTAGCGCAACGACTGCAGGCCGAGCATCTCGGCCCGTTCGTCCTCGGACCGGCCACCCCAGATGCCGTACGGCTCCCGCACCTCAAGGGCGTGGGCGAGGCACTGCCGGATCACCGGGCAGGCATTGCACACGGCCTTGGCGGCGGTGATCCGCGCACGTCGCGCCTTGGCGCGTTCCGCGGCCGGATGGAAGAACGCGTCGCTGTCCATCCCGCGGCAGGCACCGGCGGCCTGCCAGTCCCAGTTGTCGACGACCGGCAGCGGCAGCCGATTGGTGTCGGCCATGAGAACCGTTTCTCCCTTCGAGTGGCGCGCGGTGGGCGGCGCTTGATCGGCGCGCTCGCAAGCTCGGGCGAACTGGTGCCATCAGTCCTGGACGACCTCGATCCGGGGGTACTCGGGCTGCCACATGGCGTCGTACACCTGCTGGATCGGGTTGGACAGTTCGACCCGGGCCAGACCGTCCTCGTCGGCGGCCTTGGCCACCGCGATCGCCACTGCCGCGGACGCGGTCCGCAATGTGGTCATCGACGGCAGCAGGCTGGCCCCGGGTCTGCCCGCGTCGGACATCGCCGCGACCGCGTCGGCCGCGGCGGCGATCATCCGATCGCTGATCCGGGTCGCCCGGGTCACCGCGACGCCCAACCCCAGACCCGGGAACACCAGGGCGTTGTTGGACTGTGCGATCTGATAGGAGACGCCCTTGTACTGCACCGGTTCGAACGGACTGCCGGTCGCGGTCAGTACCTTCCCGTCCGTCCACTCGATCAGGTCGGCGGGCAGCGCCTCGGCCTTGCTGGTCGGGTTCGACAGGGGCAGGATGATCGGCCGCTCGGTGTAGGAGGCCATCTCCCTGACGATCGACTCGTTGAACGCCCCGGCCTGCGTCGACGTCCCGATCAGGATCGTCGGCCGCGCCTTGCTCACCACCGTCGCCAGATCAATTGGCCCGCCCGGCGCACCCCGCCCCGAAGGACCGGACGGCCATTCGGCCACCTCGTCCCGGGATCGGGCGTAGGGCACCTGGAAGTCCAGCAGGGTCGGATCATCGGACACCAGCAACCCCTGCTTGGCCAACGGGTAGAACCGCCGGGTCGCCTCAGCCGGTGACAGACCCTCCCGGATCATCTGATCCCGCAGGATGTCGGCGATCCCCAACCCGGCCGTGCCAGCGCCATGGATCGCGATGGTCTGATCCCGCAACCGCGAACCGGCCGCGCGCACCGCAGAGAACACCGCGGCCAGCACGACCGCGGCGGTGCCCTGCATGTCGTCGTTGAAGGTGCAGACCTGGTCGGAGTACTTGTTCAGGATCCGCCGGGCGTTGGTCGCGCCGAAGTCCTCCCAGTGCAGCATCGCGTTCGGGAACAGCTTGCTGCACGCCGTCACGTACGCGTCGATCAGGTCGTCGTACCGTTGATCCCGAACCCGGGCGTGCCGCTCGCCCAGGTACATCCCGTCGTTGAGCAGCTTGAGATTGTCGGTGCCCATGTCCAACACCACCGGCAGCACCCGCCGCGGATGGATTCCGGCGGCCGCGGTGTAGACCGAGAGCTTGCCGATGGAGATCTCGATGCCGCCGATGCCCTGATCCCCGATGCCCAGGATCCCCTCCGAATCGGTGGCCACCAGCAGGTCGACGTCGTCCGCACCCAGACCGGTGTTCCGCAACGCGGTCTCCACCTGATCCGGATGATCCACCGACAGGAACACCCCCCGGCTGCGCCGGAACTCGTGACTGAATCGCTCGATCGCCGTCCCCACCGTCGGCGTGTATACCACCGGCAACATCTCGGGCAGGTGCTCGGACAGCAGCCGGTAGAACAACACCTCGTTGCGGTCGCGGAGATTGGCCAAGTACACCCATTTCGCCAGATCCGACGACTGCTGCTTGTACTGCGCCCAGACCCGACGCACCTGCCCCTCCAGCGTCGACACCCCGGTCGGCAACAGGCCTGTCAATTCCAACTGCTCCCGCTCCGCCAGGGTGAACGCGGTGCCCCGATTGATCGTCGGCGACGACAGCACGTTGCGGCCGCGCCCCCGGATCCGGGCGACCACCTCCCTGGGTTCGTGGACGAGCTCGTACAGGGCGACAGCCATTGTCTTTGCCTCTCATCTGTGGTGGGCCAGTGGGAGCCGGACTCCGACGGGGCCCGAGCAACCGCACACAGCATCCCGCCGTCGGGCGTTCGGGTCACTGATAAGTTCATAAAGACAGGAAAGATCGCAAAAACCGGCTCGACGGGCCCCCCTTGGATCACGGGCATGAGGGAGCGAATCCTCGGCACAGTGGCTGGCCCCTGCGGGGCGACCGAGCGTGCATGGTGTCCCGGAAAGGCGGCGGCAGTGA
>DATDBV010000525.1:0-6449 GCA_036524715.1 Nakamurella sp.
AGTCATTCCCGGCATGCACCGCGTCGACCATCAACAGCAGGAACACCACGAACCAGGCGACGAAGACGCAGGACAGCTCGCGGAGCACGAACAGCAGATATGACCGGCGATGCAGCCACCAGAGCCGGGAAACGGGTGGACAGTACGGCCGGGCCGGGGTCGCCGTCATCGGGCGGCCCTGGGCAGCAGGAAATCCCGCAGTGTCCTGGTGGCCGCGGTGAGCTTGTACCGCTGAATCGCGCCGGCGGGGTCGACGCCCTTCGGGCAGGCGGCCGAGCATTCACCGACGTAGGTGCACGCCCAGACGCCCTCCGGGCTGGCGAGCAGGTCCAGCCGTTCGTGCGCGCCCTGATCGCGGGAGTCCAGGTTGTACCGCTGGGCGAGGGCGATCGCCGCCGGGCCGAGGAAGTCGGGCTCGGCGGCGTACACCGGGCAGGCGGCGTAACAAAGCATGCAGTTGATGCACATGCTGAACTGCTTGAAATCGTCCAGCTGGCCTGGCGTCTGCAGGAATTGGACGTCGCCGATCCCGGCGTCGTCGTCGCGGATCAGCCACGGCTTGACCCTGGGCAGCTTGCGCATGAAGTCGTCGATCGAGACGACGAGATCGCGGATGACCGGGAAGTTCGTCAGCGGCTCGACGCGAACCGGTCCGGGCGCGTAGTCGGCCAGAAAAGTCCCGCAGGTCAACGCCGGATCGCCGTTCACCGTCATTCCGCAGCTGCCGCAGATGCCCATCCGGCAGGACCAGCGGAACGACAGTGTGCCGTCCAGCCGGTCCTTGATGTAGTTCAAACCGTCCAGCACGGCCCACTCCGCTCGCAGCGGGACGGTGTACTCCTGGATCGTCGGTGCCCGGTCGGACTCCGGCCGGTAGCGGGCGACCTGCATGGTGATGGTGTCGGGCATCTGGGTCACCGTCCGTAGACGCGTTCGCCGGGTGGCCAGCGGGTGATCGTGACGGGCAGGTAGTCCACCCGGGGGTTGCCGTCCGCCTCGCGGGTGACCATCGAATGCTTCAGGAATCGCTCGTCGTCCCGCGTCGGGAAGTCCGTGCGCTGGTGCGCCCCCCGGGATTCCTCGCGCCGCCGCGCGCACGCGATCATGGTTTCGGCCACGTCGAGCATGAAGGACAGCTCCAGACCGGCGAGCAGTTCGGTGTTGAACGTCCGGCTGGCGTCCTGGATGGTGGCCTTCCGAATCCGTTCCTGCAGCTCGCGTAGCGTGTCCGCGCCGGCGGCGAGCGAACCGGCGTCCCGGTAGATGCCGGCGCTGCGCTCCATCGTCCGGTGCATCTCGGCGCGGATGTCGGCGATCCGCTCGGGGCCCTCCCGAGGCGAGAGCAGGTCGCGTTCGAGCCGCCGGCGTTCGTCAGCGGCCTGCGCCAGCACCGCCGGGCCGGGTTCGGCTGCGTTCTCGACGGCGTGCTCCGCCGCCGCCAGCCCGGCACGGCGGCCGAACACCAGCAGTTCCGGCAGCGAGTTCGAGCCCAGCCGGTTGGCACCGTTGATGCTCACGCAGGCCACCTCACCGGCCGCGAACAGGCCGGTAAGCCCGGTGGCACCGTTGATGTCGGTGTGCACGCCGCCCATCATGTAGTGCTGCACCGGCCGCACCGGGATCAGCTCGTGCACCGGGTCGATGCGCTCGTACTGCAGGCACAGTTCGCGGACGAACGGCAGCTTGCGGTCGATGACCTGCTCCCCGAGATGCCGCAGGTCCAGGTACACGACGGGGCCGTGCGGCGTCTGGACGGTCCGGCCCCTTTCCTGCTCGTGTACGAACGCCTGGGACAGCCGATCGCGGGGACCGAGCTCCATGCTGCGCAGCACCGGCGTCGGCTCCGGTTTGCCGAGGTCGTAGTCCTGCAGGTAGCGGTAGTTGTCCTTGTTCAGCAACCACCCGCCCTCGGCCCGGGCCGCCTCGGTGATCAGGATGCCGGTGAACGGCAGGCCCGTCGGGTGGTATTGGACGAACTCCATGTCCTTGAGCCGGGCCCCGGCGCGGTAGGCCAGGGCCATGCCGTCACCGGTCTTGATGTTGCCGTTGGTGCTGAACGGGAACACCCGCCCGCAGCCACCGCTGCACAGCACGACGGACCGCCCGGTGATTGCTTCGATCCGGCCGGTGGCCACGTCGATCGCGACCACGCCGTGAACCTGGTTCTCGTCGACCAGCAGCTCGGTCACGAACCACTCGTCGTAGCGGGTGATCTGCTCGTACTGCAGGCAGGTCTGGAACAGGGTGTGCAACAGATGGAACCCGGTCTTGTCCGCGGCGAACCAGGTGCGCAGCTTGCGCATGCCGCCGAACGCGCGCACGGCCACGTGCCCGTCGTCCGTGCGGCTCCACGGGCAACCCCACCGTTCCAGTTGCAGCAGTTCGCGTGGCGCCTCCGCCACGAAGGCCTCGACCGCGTCCTGATCGCAGAGCCAGTCGCTGCCGGAGACCGTGTCCTGGGCGTGCTCGTCGAGGGTGTCGTCGACCGCGATGACCGCCGCCGCGCCGCCCTCCGCCGAGACGGTGTGGCTGCGCATGGGGTAGACCTTCGACACCATCGCCACGTTCAGCCGCGGGTTGGCCTGCACGATCGCGATCGCCGCACGCAGTCCCGCTCCGCCGCCACCGACGACCACCACGTCGTGCCGCAGCGGTTCCGGGGCGCTCACCGGGGTACCGTGCCCAGGATTCGCCCGCTCATTCGGCGTGTTCGGCCGACAGTTCGTTGCGCAGGACCTTGCCGTCGTGCCTGGTCACCCTGGACCTGGTGCTGCCGTCGTGGAACTGGTGCGTGGTGCTCTGGCAGCCACAGTCGTAGACGATGTCATGGAAAACCATCCCCGAGTCGTCGTCCTCGTGGTGCCGATGGCCGCTCACCTGCTTGCCGCAGGGGGCCTTCTCGCTGGTGAACGGTGTACTCGTGTCGATCACGGCATACCTCCCCGCATGGTGGGGCCGATCGCTCATCCACGGCCCACTGCGGTCGTGGCGGGTGTACCGGCCTTCGCAGACCTCCCAAATCTTCGGGCCCACCCCTTATCGGACAACTCTCAGGCGCTCGCGTCAAGCACGATTCGGTATCTGACGGTGACGCGGTCAAGTGCGTCGAGCGCTCGGCATCGGTATGCACCAAGGGTGGCAGTCGCCCGCCGAGCCCGCGATGGTCAGTGGCGTTGGCCACATGGTTCGCCAGGGCAAGTATGCGGAACAATGGGAGGCGGTGACGGGTCGACCGACGCGAGCGCGGACGCGGCCCGCGCCTCGGCTCGCTGCAAGGGCCACCGGGGGCGGTCGTCCGCCCCGACGTTCGCGTCACGTCACAAGCAGATGGGATTTCAATGACGAACCCACAGCATCACCGCTCACACGACACCTTCGATCACGACCACGTCCACGGCGACGGATGTGGCCACCGAGCGGTCTGGCACGACGACCACCTGGACTACATCCACGGCGGTCACTGGCATGCGGCGCACGACGGGCACTACGACGAGCACATCAACTTCGACCACTGATCGCGTCGGTAACCGGGGATAACGGCAGGCATCGAGAGCGTGCCGAGTCGGTTCACCCGACGGATCCGTAGTGGATGTAGCCGAAGCTGTCGGGGCAGTAGCAGCTGCCACCGATCGGTGCGGCGGCGGCAAGTGGACAGTCACCCTCCGGCGTGAAGCACCGCGTGCCGGTGGTCGGCGTCAACGGCTCGTCGTCCGCACCGCCCCGGAGCGCGAAAACCAGGCCAAGCACGGCTACGGCCACCACGACCAGGGCAATCACCGATGGGGCGGTCCTGGATCGCCGGGCCGGCTGTGGCCGGGCCGGCTGCGGGCCGCCGACCCCGGGCGGCGGACCGACCCACCTCGTCGGATTCGGGCCAGGGGTCTGTTGGCGATACGCGTCGGGCATCGGTTGCCGCTGATCGATGCTGTCCGGCGGCGGGCTGAACTGGTCCTGGAACCGGCGGAGCAACTCTGTCTCCACCTGCTGGGCACGCTGCGGATCGAGCCGGCCATCGCGGAGCATGCGTTCCAACTCCGGAGTCGGAAGGCCTCGGAAGTCTCCCCAGGAGGACAGGGTTCTCACCTCACCCGGCGGCGTCGCTCATGCCCAGCAGCCGCCGCACCCGGGTAGGGGACAGCGGCGCCAGCCGAAAGCCCTGCAGCGACGCGACGGCGCCGCGCACCGACTCCGAATTCTGCTTGAGGAATCTGAGCATCGCGACCAGTTGCAGTGTTTGGATCTGCAGCTGGGCGTTCTCACGGATCACCTGGAGGGTCGGCAGTTTCGATCGAACGTCGCCCACTGTCGAGCGCAGCTTGCGGACTTCGGAGATGTAGCTGTCCCACTCCCGTTCCACCTCCCGGAGGGCGGCCTCGCGGTTGGCGATGTCGGCCAGCGTGTAGTCGCGCACGGTCTGCTCGATCGTCGGATCGGTCTGCAGCCGAGAACCGAGGGCCGACTGCTGCTCCCGGAGCTTGCGGATCTGGGCCAGGGCCTCCTGGTGCAGTTCGTCGATGGCGTCGTCGAACGTGAACGATTCGATGAACGCGATGACGAAGTCGGTGAGCTCCACCAGGAGGATGGCATTGCCGAACATCATGTTCGACTCCTGCTGTATCGATCCGGAGGATTCGATACTGCGGATTGCCTGCTGGTTGAGCTCACTGAAATACTCGACGGTCAGCCGGAGAGTCTCATACGAGATGTGCAGCTGCTTGTCGGCGCGGACCAGGGTCGCGGCCCGCTGCTGCACACCGAGTCCGCCTGGCATGTTCTGCAGCGCCAGATCCACTTCGCGGTAACGTGCTTCTTCGATGCTGGTCGCGACCTGGACGATGATCGATCGCATCCGGGCGTGCAGGGAGGCCAATTGTTGGCGGTGCTGAACCGGGAGCTGATTCTGCCGTCCGATCCGGGTGGACAGTAGTTGCTCGTCGGGAATGTGGTATTGCGAACGAACGCCGATGATGGCCCCGATGTGCCGGTAGAGCACATCGGCCATGGAATTGAACCCTCCCGTCCGGCGAAGCCGCTCGGCGGGGTCGGCGAGCGCCTCGTCGGGGTGTTCGATCAGCCTCATCAGGCTCGCCGCAAGATTCGCCAGTTCACGCTCGTTGCTCGCGCCTGCCTCCCGCAAACGGTGCGCCACCGCCGCCTGCACCTGCGGTGATCGGGGATCACGCTCGAGATCGGCCATGCTGGAGCGGACACCCGCGCCGTACCTGTCCGCGAGCCGGTCACGTAGGCCCCGATAACCGGCCAAGACGGTCTCGTGCGTCGCGTCCTGAAGTCCCGACGTCAAACCGCCGACGAGTGCGGCAACGATCAGACTGATCGGATCCATCCAAGTCCTTCCAGCGAAGATCGCCAGGACTACACACAGTTGAAGTGAAGATACCGTTCACCCGCTTGCCCGGAAAGCGGATTACCGGTGGGCGGCCGGCCGGGCGATCAGCTCCTGCTCACGCCGGTCGGTCAGGCCCGCCTGACGGTCGCGAAACAGGCCATGCGCCCGCTCCCAGACCAGCGTGTCGGTCAGCATGTCCAGTCGCGGCCGGTGGGTAAGGCCGGCCGACTCGGCGGCCGTTCCGAGGAAGCTGGGTCGGTCACCGCCGGCGACCCATAGCGGCAGGGAGTCCGGTCCGGCCCACTGTCGCACGCCCAAGGCCGACAACCGGGACTCCGCCATCCGCACGACCCGCCCGACGTGACCGCCCACCTGCCGGGACAGGGCCACCCAGGTGTCGAACGGGATCACCGGTCCGACCGCGTTCCTGGGTCCGGTCAACCCGGCCTGCGCCGCCACCACCAGCCACCTGGCCAGGTCACGCACGTCGATCACCTGCGTCGGCAGGTCGGGTACGTCGGGCACCAGCATCGGTGCCGTCGGGCGGCGCGCGGCACGGGCCACCCAATAGCCGGTGCGATCGGTGTGGTCGCCCGGCCCGCCGATCAACCCGGGCCTGGCGATGAGCAGCCGGTCGCCGACCAGTTCCCTGGAGGTCGACTCGCAGGTCACCTTGGCCGAGCCGTACTGCTCGCGGTTCGCGGAGGACCCGATCGCGGGCGACAGCAGCGGGGCGTCCTCGGTCAGTGGCGTCGCATTCGGGCCACCGCTGCCACCCGATGCATACACGCTCACCGACGAGACGTAGATCCAGTGCCGGGACCGGTCGGCGAGCGCGATCAGCGCTTCCCGGACGAATCCGGGCTGCCAGGACACCTCGATGACCGAATCCCATCTGTCGCGCTCGACCGTGGCGTACGCCCCGGGTTCGCGGCGATCGACCCGGACCAGGTGCACCCCCGACGCCGGATGACCGCTGTCGCCGCGGGCCAGGCAGCTGACGTCGTGCCCGGCGAGAACCGCCTGTCCGGCGATCTCGCGGCCGAGCCAGGCGGTCCCGCCGAGAATCAGCATTCGCACCGTGCCAGCACATCACGTCCCG
>DATDBV010000526.1:0-2312 GCA_036524715.1 Nakamurella sp.
CCGCGGCGCGGGCGAGCGGCACGCCCAGTGGCTGTACCGGCGCGGCGTCGACCGCGCCGTGGCCATCGACCGGGAGCTTCTGGTCAACCCGGCGCCGCAGCCTACGACCCTGGGTCACGCGTTGAACCTGCTGATTGGTGCCGCAGACCGGTGCCGGGAGCGGTTCGGCCTGGCCGGGCCGTTGTGGTCGTTGGTCGGCTCTTCGTCGGCGGCCGGCTGATCCCGGCCGGGCGGCCGCCACGTCCTTCGCGATTTCGGGGTGCTGCCGGGTCGAAGGCCGCCCGCGCACCGCCGTCACTGTGACGACTAACATTCCCGGTCCCGCCGTCGACATCCGTCAGTGTGCCGAACATGCCGTCACCGTGCCGACCAACCCACCCACACCCATCGTCAAACAACGCGAATCCATCGTCGTCAGGTTCAGCGACGGTCAACACATCGCGAAGTCCATCGCCCGTCTCATGAGCACAGGGCAGGAACAAGAACCGAGGAGTGAATCATGGGAATGATCCGCAAGATGACGAGTGTTTCGACGCTGGGTCTGGTCGACTTCAGGAGCGACAAGGAGCGCGCACGGCCGCCTACGCCAAGCGCAACCCCAAGGAGGCCAGGAAGCAGCCATCGCAAAGGCTCAGCTGCGCGAGCAGCAGAAGGCCAACCAGGCCTGACACTCGCGCGACTGACATTGCGGGGATTCAGTAACCCACGCCTCCCGAAGACCCCCGGCTCTTGCCGGGGGCTGTCACGTCTTCCTGGATCCATTCGACCGTGTAGCGCAAACGGTCGTTTTCAAGACACTGCCACGAGCCGGGATCGCGTGAAAGTGGGCAGAATGCCCCAACCGGCCGCACTCGTGAAACCAAGGACCGTTCCGAAGCGCCCCCGTCAGCACCTACTCGGGGGTGGGCGTGGGGTGGGCGCCTCGGCGGCGGCACGCTTGACGGCCTCCGTGCCGCGGATCGCGCCGGCTCTGGTCTTGTATCCCTCGCCCGCCGCCACGATCTCAGTTATCTGGAATCTGATCGGCCTACGGTCGGAGTTCATGCCGAAGATCCCATGGACACGGTTCCCAGCTGGTTCCCAACTGATCGCGCAGGACGTCAACGTTCGGCGGTGTCTGCAGTTCACTGCCAACATCGGCCGAGCGCCGAACACGGTTCTGGCCGACGGCCGGGCGGTGGAGCGACACCTGCGGCTCTGCCGCGCGACCGAGGTCGATGCGATCCCGGCCCGTCGCGATACAGTCCCGCCCGGATCGGTGAGATGCTTGCCCGAACCGACCAACTGCGGCGTTGGCCCGGTTGGGTTAGGCCGGCAGCGTGTTGATTCCGGGCGCGTCGTCGGCTCGGGTGAACTCCACGAACTCGGCGTTCTGATCGATGCGGACGTTGTGACCCGGCCTGAGGTAGTACGCATCGCCGGCAGTCAGCGTCTCGGACGCGCCGTCGGTGTAGCGCACCGTCGCCGAGCCTTCGAGCACGTAGCCGAAGTGGGGTTCTTGGCAGGCACCGTCGGGTAGTCCGGCGAACATCTCGGCGGTGTCCAGGCCGGCGGTCCACCGTTCGAGCGCGATCACCATCCCGCCCGCCAGGGCGCGGTGCTGCTCGCCTAAGCCTTCGAGGTCCACTGCGATCTCGGTGTTCTCGCGAGTGAAGGTACCCATCTTCTTGCTCCTTCTGGTCGGGACGGGTGTGGGTTGTCCCGACGGTAGACCCTGCACTCGGGTGCAAGGTCAAGCCTTGACCTTGCACCGCAGTGTCGGGTCTACCGTAGGAAGTGTGCGCATCTCGGAGCTGGCAGAGCGGGTAGGGGTGCCGACGTCGACGGTCCGTTACTACGAGCGGATTGGGCTGCTCGGCCGCCCGGCGCGCACCGGCTCCGGATACCGCGACTACGGCGAGGACTCGGCGACCCTGCTGCTGTTCGTGCATCGGGCGCGGAAAATGGGCCTGAGCTGTGAGCAGGTGGCTGAGCTCTTGCCCGTCTGGGGTGGCGTGGACTGTCTGGCCACCCAAGTGCGCGTGCGTGGTCTGATCGACGACAAGCAGGCGGAGATCGCCAGGCGCATCGTTGAACTGCGGGAGTTCGCCGCCGCGCTCGACCAGGTCCGGGTGACGCTCGAGGCCTCACCGCCGCCGGCTGCATGCCGGACCGATCTGTCCTGTTGCCTGCCTTCAGGCCCCGTCGTGGTGCCGATCGAGCTCGGCAAACCGAGCACCCGAGCGGGGCGCAGACGAGCGTTCGTGCGACCGGGACGCGCATCGGTCGAGTCGGTGTAACGCGACCCGCGTTCCGGATGGCCAACCGTCCCC
>DATDBV010000527.1:0-8568 GCA_036524715.1 Nakamurella sp.
GAGCCCGGGCCCGGTGGAAACCGACCTCTGGCTCGGCGTCGACGGCGTCGCCGCGACGATTGCCGAGGCGACCGGGGCCGACCCCGCCGCGATTGCCTCCCGCGCCGCCGCCGACAGCGTCACCGGACGCTTCACCCGCCCACAGGAGGTGGCCGACCTGGTCGCGTTCCTGGCCAGCGACCGCGCGGCCAACATCACCGGCGCCGACGTCACCGTCGACGGTGGCCTGATCACCACCCTGTGAGCGAGCGCCGGCGGCTGAACCGGCGACGTGCGCAGGTCGGTCAGGCCGAGACGAGTGCGCTGGGCGTCACGGTGACGGCAAGTGGCGCGGCGATCGTCAGGTGGGCGTCGCCCTCGGCGGAGCCGGTGAGCCGGTAAACACCCTGGTCATCACCCCGATCGACAAGGTCGTACACCTCGACGGACGGGCGACCTGGGTCGACGATCCAGTACTGCGGGATCCCCGCCTCGGCGTACCGGCCGAACTTCAGCAGCCGGTCGTACCGGCGCGAACTGGGGGAGAGCACCTCGACGACGATCGCCGGATTCTCCTGGATGTTCTTCTCCCCGATCCGATCCTTCGCGACCACCATCAGGTCGGGTTCCAGGGACGTGCGCTTGTCCGGGCGCCAGTCCAGCGGTGCGACGAACACCTCGTGGTCGGCCGGGCAAACGTCGGTGAGGATCATCGCGAGCCGCAATATGGCCCGTTGGTGGCGGGGGATGGGTGCCGGGCTCACCAGCAGGATCCCGTCGAGTAACTCGAATTTGAGGTTGTCGTCGGGAAGCTGATCGAGCAGGTCGACGGTCCACTCGCCACCGCCCGGCGGACCGACGGGCCAGCGGCTCGGCTCATCGGTCGATACGGCCATGTTCGACATGGTGCCTCCTTCGTGCCACGCATGTCACGCAGTCTGGCCGATGTGTGCTCACGGATCGAGGAGTTGTCCACAATGCGCAGGTCCGGGCGCATCTGCACATTCTCGGCGGCCCGGCCGATCCGCGGCCGGCGGAACGGATCCAGTCGCAGGCTCGGCGCGACGCCCAGTTCGGCGCCTCGCGGGCGGACCAACCAAGGCGGGCGGCGACGCTCGCGGCGGGGGCCACCCTGATGTACAGACCTCGATGTACAGACCTCGGTGAAGGCTGGGTTGGCAGTGACGGTCAGGTCGTACCGATCGATCGGCCTTGGCTAGGGTCGGCGTCGAAACTGTCCTGGCGTAGCCAGCCGACGTGAGTGGCGGGCCGTCCGTGACGGATGATCTCGAACAGATACACCTCGGGACTGCGTGACAGGCCCAGGCGGCGGTCTGGTCGGTGCGGCCGACGAACCCGCTGCCGATGAGCACCGGCCGTGCTCCGGCGAGCAGTAGCAGGTTGGTGTCGGGGAACGGACTGGGTTGCCAGACCACCCAGTCCGGCACATCCGGGGCGTCGGAGGTCATGAAATCCGTTCGCCGGGTTGAGGTTCGGACGTCGGTCGGTCGGGGGAGGTGCTGCTCATCATTGGCCTGAGGCAGGGAGGCGGATCAGGGTCTGCTGGCCGACGGCGACCTGCGCTCGCCTCTCGCCGGTCACGGCGAACACCTCGAGGTGGCAGACGGTCAGGGTTCGTCCGGCCTTGACGACCGTGCCGACGGCCTCGAGGTGGTCACCCGCGGCCGGCGCCAGCAGGTTGATCTTGTATTCCACGGTGAGCACCTCGTCGTCCGGGCCGAACATTGTGAGCGCGGCGTAGCCGCCGGCACTGTCGGCGATCGCGCTGGTCGCGCCGGCGTGGATGTACCCGTGCTGCTGGGTGATCTCGGGCCGGCTGGGCAGGACGATGTGCACCCGCCCGCGGCCGACATGGCTCAGGTGGGCGCCAAGGTGCCGCATCAGGCCCTGCCGCTCGAAGCTGGCGCGGATCCGGTCCTGGACATCGGTGCCGGCGGATGGGGTGCCTGGCTCGGCGGACATCGGGACCGATCCTTCCTCGATCGTGGTGATCGCGGTCGATGGGCAAGCCTGCGGATTCGTCATTTGATCAGTTGCTCGACCAGCAGGATCACCCCGATGACGGTCATCGCGGCGCCGGAGAACCGGGTGACCGCCTTGGCGGCGGCCGGGCGGGTGCCCAGCACCAGGCGGGCGCCGGCGCCGACCCCGGTGTAGATCACCGCGCAGGTGGCCACGTGCACCAGGCCCAGCAGCATGATCTGCGCGCCGATCGGCCACGAGGATGCTGGATCGGTGAACTGGGGCAGCAGAGCCAGGAACAACAGGAACACCTTCGGGTTCAGCCCGCTGATGCCCGCGCCCTTGGCGACTTGCCGCACCCAGGACGTCGCGGCCGGTTCGGTGGCGGCCTGCGGGGCGGCGCTGCGGGTCAGGGTGCCGACGCCCAACCAGATCAGGTAGACCGCGCCGGCGATGGTCAGCACGGTCATGACCAGTGGGGAACGAGCCAGCACCGCGGCGACGCCGGCCGCGACCACGACGGTGGCCGCCAGATGGCCCAGCAGCAGCCCGCCGACCGCGGGCACGACGGTCCGGTGCCGCAGACCGGCCGAGATCGCATACGCCCAGTCCGCGCCCGGGGTGATGGCAAGCATCAACGACAGCATCCAGAACGCGGCGGTACCGGCCGGCATCAGCGCTACCTTTCGTCGGGAACCGTCGATCGGCTCACTGACAGGAAGACTATGGAAATTCTGCCGGAAACTGCTTCCATACTTGCCCGTTAGAGGTGCCCGATGGGGAATGATCTGCCACATGGATGACGTTGATCGGAAGATCCTTGCCGAGCTGCAACGCGACGGTCGAATAACCCTGACCGAGCTCGCCGAAAGGGTCCGGCTCAGCGTCTCGCCCTGTCACCGGCGACTGCGGGCCCTGGAGCAGGCCGGCGTGATCAGTGGCTACCACGCCCGTCTGGACGCCCACACCCTCGGACTGACCTTCGAAGCGCTGGTCTTCGTCACCATGCGCGGAGCCGATCGGGACACCGTCGGCGCATTCGAGCAGGCCGTCGTCACCATCCCGAACATCGTGCAGGCCCAACGGCTCTTCGGCGATCCCGACTACTTGCTGCGCGTGATCTCCCGCGACCTGCCCGACTTCCAACAGGTCTACGACAACCGATTGTCGACCCTGCCCGGCGTCCAACGGTTGAGCTCCACCCTGGTCATGAAAAGCGTCGCCGAGAACCGCCCGCTGCCCTTGTAGGGCCTGCCCAACGGGTCGTGTTTTCACCGGGGCCGTTGGCCGAGCTCGCGAGGCCGCCATCAAGCGCAGAGGACCGGGCGTCAGCGATCCGGTGACGGAGGAACCGGATGGCCCAGCGCGGTCCTTTCGAGCATCCGGGACACGAGTGTGACCGCGCGCTCCGTGGAGCCGCTCGGCCGGGAGACGCCGGCGTCGTCGAGGTGGTACATCTCCGGCAGGCGGTCCGGGTTGACGATGCAGGACTGCGGAACGCCGGCGTCGAAGCACCCGCAGGTGCCCGGTGTGGGGTCTTCCTGACAAGGCTGCACTGTCTCTACGTGGAGAAGGAGCTCGGCGAGGCTGGTGCTTCCCGGCGGTAGTGCTCGTGGTCGTGGGAGGGGTCTGGACTGCGCAGCGGACGGCGCACCGTTCGGCAGTCACCGCCCGGTCATCCACCGGGCGTTTGCGGCCCGCCGGCCGGGCGACCATCGTCTACGTCACCGCGGTGATCGCCGTCGGCCTGGCGGTCTTTAGGTTCTTCATGAAGAACCGGGCGGTCGCGGCGCTCGACCGGTAGCAGGGCGCATTGATCAGGGTGAGGAACGGTCCGCCGTGCGGCTCGGCGGTTGACTGTCCGGTTTGTCGATATCGCGGTGACGTCGGGTAAGCACGAGCCCCGCCCCCGCCCGGTACCTGCTGAATCGGACATATCTGCACTGTCAGACCCCAGCTCTAGTGGTCGAATCATGGGTGGCAGCCCCGCGATCACGACGGCCGAGCAGGCGGACAACCTGGCTAGGTTCGTGCTGTCCGGGATCGAGTTGCTCGCCGGCAGTGACGGTCAAGGTGTCGGAACCGCCGACCACTCCGGCGGCGCCGACACCGGGACTCCGAGACTGCGACGAGGAGACGGGTTTCGGATGAGGGTGTTCCTGGCGGCGGACTGGCGCCTGACCCCTCTCGGCGCTGTGGGCTCGGTCGGCGCTGCGACCTCGGGTGGCGCTGCGACACCGGCGCCGTGCTTGCGCGCCGATCTGACCCTCGGCGACCAGATGGTCGGCCGCAGGTGGTGCGGTTGCCCGAGGGCCGGTCCAGCGACGAGACGAACAGCTCGTGGTCATCTGGGCAGGCCTCATCGAGCCGGCGGGCCGACCGACCGACGTCGACCGACCGACGCTGACCGACCGACGCTGACCGACCGACGCTGACCGACCGACGCTGACCGACCGACGCTGACCGACCGACCTCCGCCGGCCATCTGACGTCCGCTTCGGCTGTCCCGGATGAACCCTCATGCTCAGCGGCGACCGGTCACGGCGATTTCGCGACCCGCGCCTCCTCCAGCACCCAGCACACTCCGTCGACGCACAGTCGGTGCCATCGGCGGGCATACCGCAGCATCGCGTGCCCGCCCCGCGAGACCTCCGCACGCCGGATCGGTGCCCCGGCCTCGGCGGCGCGGGACAGCCAGACCTCAGTGGATCGCGTGGAGATCATCCGGTCCAGGCCGCCCTGCACGATGGCGATCGGCACCTCTCGCAGTCCGGACACTGGATCGCCCGGCTCCAGCCACGGCGCGAGCCCGACCGCGCCGACGACCGGGGCCTCCGCAGCCAGATGAGCGGCCACCCGGCCGCCCAACGAATGACCCACGACGACGATCGACGCACCCGGGCGCGCGGCCAGGATCCGCTCGACCGCCCACCGAGCGTCACCGAGCACGGCGGCGCCGTCACCGTTCCAGCCCCGCACTGAGTTCCGCAACCGGTACACCGCCACCCCCGGCACCCCGCGCGCGAGCGCCCACGCCACCGGCGCCAGCCGCAAGGCCGCCGGGCTGAACCGCGGGACCGGCAGCGTCGAGTCGGCCGAGCCGCCGTGGAGTACCAACACGGCCACCGGACCGTCGGGCGGGGTGTGCACCGCGGTCAACACCGCCCCACTCGCCGACTTCAGACTGTTCACGCGACCGCCTCTCTCCGAATCGCCTCGCGAGTTCGGCCACCCGGACGCGGCGCGGACGCCTGCATCGGAGGTTCGCTCGGCAGGCCTTCGCACACCCCGAGTATCCGGAGCCGCCGCGCGATCGGATGGGTGAAGAGCCCCCGGCCGGGCAGGTGATCCCCTGGCGGACACCTCGAGCTCGATCCTCGACCACGCTCGCCTGAACCCCTGAACGCCTGAACGCCTGAAACGTCTGGACCGGGCCCGCTCTGCTCCAGGACCCGACAGTCACCGGTGGACCGAGTCGAGCGCGCTGCCGGCGATGTCGGTCGGCGCCCCGGCCTGCCACCGGCCGGCGGCGTCCGACGTCCACGCCGCAGATCTCACCGTCGGCCGGGCGCCACGTCCGACGTCCCGGACGAACCCTTCCGGCCGGTGAGCGATGTGCTGATGCGCCTGGCCGTCGGCGCGCCATGGCCAGGGACGGGGAATCGGCACACTGAACCGGCGCGAACACACGCTGGTCACCAGCGCGCGCCCGCGAGATGCGCAGTGCGCACACCAGGAGCGTTGATGCGATCCGGTCAGCAGTCGGGAGGCGCTCGGGTGCATGGGCTTTCCGACCCGTAGCCACCCGGTGGCGACGGTGTTCAAGACGAACGCCGCAGTGTCGTGGTCGGTGCCGGCCGACACCCGGCCCGCGTCGTTCGACGTCGCACTCCCGGTAGGGATTTGTCCTGCCCACGGCGGAGTCGGCAATGTCGTGGTCCTTGACGCCCGGGTTGCCCGGTCGGGCGCCATTCCCGAGGGCTTCGGGGGTCCATCTGGCCAGCAAAGACGGCCGCCAGAACGTCCCGCCCACCGGCGCCGTCGCCGGCATCCGCAAGCCAAGGCGCATTCTGGACACCGCCTGCGGCTTCCATCATGCGGACCCACCGCCTGGTCCTGAACTCCGACGACCTGACGGACGAGAATACTCAGGGAGCCTAGGCTGGCCGATCATGGCCCGCACCGTCACCCGTCAACAGGTCGCCGCCGACCTCGCGGCCGCCGGATCCGGTGCTGCGGACGTGGATCGGGAAACGAGCGCCCGGGCGGTGCGCAGCAGCCTGCGTTGGCTCGCCCAGAACAATCCGGGGAAGTCCGTCGAGATCAGGGTGCCGCCGTACGCCGCCGTCCAGGCGATCGGCGGTCTGTCCCATACCCGGGGCACCCCGCCGAACGTCATCGAGACCGATCCGTCGACCTGGCTCGCCCTGGTCTCCGGCGCCGTCGCCTGGGCCGACGCCCTCGCCGACGGGCGGGTCACCGCCAGCGGCACCCGGGCCGACCTGTCTGCACTGCTGCCATTCACCGACGTGGCCGGAAAGGAGCGCGCGCACCCGCAGCCGGGCTGATCACTTCCCCCTCAACCGCATACCGGGCCGAGAACCGAACCAGCAGTCAAAGAAAGCTGCCCAGGTGGATCTGGGCGCAAGGCGGCGCTCAGACCGCCCGGATCACTCCGACGGGAACGGCCCGCCGGGTGCCGGCCCGCGGCCCAGGTCGGGGCGCAGCTCGGTCGCTGCGGTGCACCTCGCGCCGGCCTGGCCCCACTCGGCCCGGGACTGATGCCAACGCGCGGATGTGGTGGCCGACAACTGTCACCCCCATCACATCTCGGGCGGTAGCGTCCGCACGCCTTACTGATCCGCGCTGGACGGGTGGAGGGTGAGGGTGGTTCGTCGCGACGGCCGCCCGGCGAAACCAGGTACAGTGGGGTACCGCGATTCCCCTGGCATCATCCGCTCACGGAGGAGCACGGTTTACGTGGTCATCGGCCCGCCAACTCGCGCCACCCACTCCGCACCGACGCCCCTTCCGTCGCCGACGGTGCGCCGTAGCGCGGTTCCGGACTTCGATCCCGCGCTGGATCCCGAGCACGACCCCTCGCCCCGCGAGGAGTGCGGTGTCTTCGGCGTCTGGGCGCCCGGTGAAGACGTGGCCAAGCTGACCTACTACGGCCTCTACGCGCTGCAACACCGCGGCCAGGAAGCGGCCGGCATCGCCGTCTCCGACGGCTCGCAGATCGTCGTTTTCAAGGACCTTGGCCTGGTCTCCCAGGTGTTCGACGAGCAGACCCTCTCGTCGTTGGTCGGGCACATCGCCGTCGGCCACTGCCGGTACTCCACCACCGGTTCCACCACCTGGGAGAACGCCCAGCCGACCTTCGCCATCACGGACGTGGGTTCGGGCATCGCGTTGGGTCACAACGGCAACCTGGTGAACACCGTCGAGTTGGAGGCCCGGGTCGCCGCGCTACCGGGCAAGGCCGGCCGCGGCAAGTGCTCAACCGACTCCGACGTGGTCACCCGGCTGCTCGCCGGCCGCTCGGCCGACGCCGGCCTGGAAGCCGCCGCGATGGAACTGCTGCCCGACCTGCGGGGCGCCTTCAGTTTCGTCTTCTGCGACGAACACACCCTGTACGCCGCCCGCGACCCGCACGGGGTCCGTCCGCTGGTGCTTGGCCGGCTGGACCGCGGCTGGGTGGTGGCCTCCGAAACCGCCGCCCTGGACATCGTCGGCGCGTCCTTCGTCCGCGAGGTCGAACCCGGTGAACTCCTCGCCATCGATGCCGACGGCCTGCGCAGTGAACGGTTCGCCTCCCCGACGCCCAAGGGCTGCATCTTCGAGTATGTCTACCTGGCCCGACCGGACACCTCCATCGCCGGACGCGGCGTGCAGGCGTCCCGGGTCGAGATCGGCCGCCGGCTCGCCGCCCAGGACCCGGTCGAGGCCGACCTGGTCATCCCCACCCCGGAGTCGGGCACCCCGGCGGCCATCGGCTACGCCCAGGCGTCCGGCATCCCGTACGGCCAGGGCCTGGTGAAGAACGCCTACGTCGGCCGCACCTTCATCCAGCCGTCGCAGACCATCCGCCAGCTCGGCATTCGGCTCAAGCTGAACCCGCTGCGTGACGTCATCCGGGGCAAGCGACTGGTCGTCGTCGACGACTCGATCGTCCGTGGGAACACCCAGCGAGCCCTGGTCCGGATGCTCCGGGAGGCCGGCGCGGTCGAGGTGCACGTGCGGATCGCTTCCCCGCCGGTGCGCTGGCCGTGTTTCTACGGCATCGACTTCGCCTCCCGCGCCGAGTTGATCGCCAACGCCGGCGAGGTCGAGGCGGTCCGCCGGTCCATCGGGGCCGACACCCTGGCATACGTTTCGCTCGAGGGCCTCATCGCGGCAACCGAGCAGCCGAAGAACCGGCTGTGCACGGCCTGTTTCACCGGTGACTACCCCATCGCGATCCCCGATCAGGTCGGCAAGCATGTGTTGGAGGGCATCGCCCGCGGGGTGGCCGGTCCGGCGCACGTGAACGGCCGGGCCCCGGTCGCCGCGCACGGATACGGCGCCGAGGATGCCCTGAGCCGGCCATGAACGAGCGCGGACCGG
>DATDBV010000528.1:0-4658 GCA_036524715.1 Nakamurella sp.
CCCCGCCCCCCCCCGGCCACGCCGGCGGCGCGGAGCCGCCCCCGCACCAGGGCCGCCGTCACCGTGGCGCCGAGCTCGTCGAACGTGGACAGAGCGGCCAGCAGCTCCCCGGTCGACCCGAGATCCCAGCCGGTCATCGCCTGCTCGTACCGCTGGTCGGCCGGGACCGGATCGGTCGGAGCCGGCAACCCACCGGTCCCGACGTGCTGGATGCCGGCCGCCGACAGCCGTCGCAGCCACCGCAGCAACGGGGCGATCGCGCCGTCCCGGCCCGCGAACGGCGCCGCGAACATCGCCTGCACCGACGGCCCGTCCAGGCGGGGGTCCGGCCGCCGGGTCAGCCAGGCCTGCTCGGCCAGCGCGGACGCGGCCACGGCTATCGTGCCGGGACTGTTCAGCCCGCCGGTCAGCCGCCACAGCTCGTCCAGGTGCGGGTTCTGCGCGGGCGCCTCGCGGCGGGCCGCCAGGATGCCGAGCACCAGGTTCGGCCAGATCCGCCCCAGCGGCAGCTCGCCGGCAGCCAGCACCGCGTGCGCGTCCAGTTCGGCCTCGTCCCAGCGGCCCTGCCGGAGTCGCAGGCGCGCGCGGACGCCGCGCTGCCACCTGACGCAGACCAGGTCGCCGCGCGCCTCGCTGACGGCCATCGCGTGGGCGAGAGTGGTTTCCGCGTCGGTGAACCGGGCCTGCTCGACGTCCAGGTGGCACAGGTTGCTCAGGGGCGTGGTCGCCAGGTCGTCGATGCCGTGGCGCAAGCCGACGTCGCTGGCCGCGCGCAGCTCCGCCCGCGCGGACAGGTCGCCGTCCAGCAGCCGGGCGATGCTCGAGCCGATGGTCGCCGAACTGAGCAGCACCTCGTGGTCGAGGTCGCGGGCGATCCGCATCGCCCACGAGCTCGCGTCGACCGCCGCCGCCGTGTCTCCGCGATGGGCGGCCAGGAACGCGTGCGTGGCCAGGGCCATGCCCAGCGCCTGCTGATCACCCGCGTCGGTGAGGATGTCGACCGCGGCGCGGTCGTGCCGATCTGCGGTCTCCCGATCGGCCGCGTACCAGCAATAGGCGGCCAGGGCGCGATGGGCGAACCCGATGGCGACCGGCTCGGCCAGGCGCAGCCGCAGATCCAGCGCCCGGCCGCCGACGTCGATGGCCTCGTCCAGGCGGTCGGTCAGGTAGAGCTCGTCGGCCAGCGACTCCAGCAGCTCGGCCAGGTCGACCTCGGACGTTCCCGACCGGCTGTCGGATGCGAAGGTCAGGGCGGTTCGGTAGAACGCCGCCGCCTCCCGGTGTGCGCCCGAGCGGGCCGACTCGACCGCCGCCCGGGGGGCGTAGGCCAGGACCCGCTGGGTGTCGCCGGCCGCGGCGGCGTGGTGGGCCAGCACGCTCGCGTCACCGTCGACCGCTTCGAGCGCGACGATCATCGCGACGTGCAGGCCCGGCTCGGAGCCGGGTGCGCAGGCGCCGAGCACGGCCGACCGGGCAATCTCGTGCCGGAACGCCACGCCGTCCCCCCTGCGGTCGAGAAGGCCGGTCCCGGCTAGGATCTCGATGGTGTCCGGCGACACTTCCAGGGCGGCCAGCTGCTCGGCGCCGACCGGTTCGGGCGTGCACGACAGCAGTTCCAGGCAGCGTCGGGCGGCCGGGGTCAGCCCCGCGGTGCGGGCGAGCACGGCGTCACGGACCGTCTCGGGCAGTGCGGCGCCGGGTTGGGCGAGGATCTGGCTGACGAAGAACGGATTGCCGGCGGTGCGCCGGTGGACGTCGACCGGGTCGAGGCCGTGGTCGGCGACCAGGGTCTGGACGGCCGACCGGCTCAGCGGGGTCAATTGCAACCGGCGGGCCTCGGGGGTGGCCACCAGGTCGCCCAGCACGGGGCTGAGCGGGTGGTCGGGAGCCAACGCGTCCCGGTAGGTCAGCACCAGCAGCAGCGGCAGGGTGTGGATGCGGCGGGCCAGGTACCGCATCAGGTCCAGGGTGGCCTCGTCCGCCCAGTGCAGGTCCTCCACCACGAACACCCGCGGCCGGCCGCGCAGTGCGTCCAGCACGGCCGTGAAGATCTCGTGTTGCGCCGCGCTGTCGTTCAGCAGCGCGGACACCGAGGGCGCCAACTCGCCGGCGACGTCCCGCAGCGGACCCAGCGGGCGGGGGGTGCTGAGCGGGTCGCACATCCCCCACAGCGACTGGACCCGCGACCGGACCCGTTCGACGAACCGACCGATCAGCAGTGTCTTGCCGATGCCGGCCTCGCCGGCGACCAATACAACTCCACCCTGACCGGCGAACGCGTGGCGCGCGCGCTCGTCAAGGACCTCGAGGTGGTGCTCGCGCTCCAGTAACGGCACCGGACAATGGTAGGGCTTGCCGTGGTCGAGATCGGTAGTGCCGAGACCGACCTCCGGACGCCTACCCGCACCTGTTCTCAGCCGGCCAACGACCTTGCCGCCGCGGAGGCGGCGACCGGCGCACGACCGGGTCCGGTGAACGCTGCGACCCGCACGTCGGGTCCGAACCCGAGGCCCAACCGGTCGGCCAGCCGATGCGCGGCCCGGCGGGACAGCGCGAGTTCGAAGTGCATCTCCTCGACCCAGCGGTCGGCGTCGCCGCCCCACCGGCACCCGAACTTGGCGGCCAGCGCCCGGCACAGCTCGGCCCGTCCCGCGTCGAACGTGCCGCGGCGCCCGAACGGGTGCGCCGGCGCGTTCAGGTCGACGGCGATCCCCGCCGAGTGGAACGACATCCGCTCGCTGCCCCGGACGGTGAGGTACTCGTAGCCCCAGCAGTCGCCGGGGACGAGCGGCTCGACCGTGCGGTGGAACTCCCGGGCGAGGCCGATCAGCAGCGGCGCCGCCGACGCATTGACCTGCAGCTCGACCGATGTTCCGGGGATGCGGTGGGTGACGATCGAGGCGATCTGCCGACCCGTGGCCGCGTTCGGGCCGATGGCGAATCCGTTGATCTCGGGCATGTCCGTCCTCGGGTCGTTCGGCAGGTCATTCGGAACAGCGGCGTGACCCGCGGTACGGCGCCGGACCGGAAACGGTTCTCCCCGGCGCCGGCACCCGGCGGGCCCTCAGCTCAGCCTCGCCGGACTGCGGTGACCGGTCATCGGTGGTCGATACCCATGTCGGAGCGTCCGATACCCATTTCGGCCGGCGGTCGGCGCAGGCGCAGGTTGTGCCGCGGACTCCCCCCGCTAAGCGGGTGACAACCGGCGCCGGCAACTTGTCGGAAACGGAAGTTCTTGCGGTCACCCTGCCCGAATTCGGCGAATTGTCCGTCTCCATCGTTGATTTGTTGATAACGATGCGGAACATGGGCTGGTGCGGCGGGTGAACCCGGGTTTACGGTGCGCCAGTCGCGATGTGGCCGCCCGCCGGCCGTCGTTCCGGCCCGGATCAGGCGGCCGCGCCGGCCGCGATCATCGCCGATCGCCGTCGAGTACAACTGGAGGAGCACGAGCGTGAAACGTCATCTGTGGTTGGGAGCCGGCCTGGCCGGCGTGCTGGTGCTGGGCCTGACGGCCTGTGCCGGTTCGAGTCGGGAGGACAGCACCACCACCGCGGCCACCGGCGGCGCGGAGGCCTCCGGATCCGCGGGTGAGGGAGCTGGCGGCGAACCCGCCAACCCGGACGGCCAGCTCATCTTCGGTGCCGCCGGCGCGCCCAGCATGTTCGATCCGCTGTACGCCACGGACGGCGAGACGTTCCGGGTGGCCCGGCAGATCAACGAGGGGCTGATCCGGTTCAAGCCCGGCACCGCCGACCCGGAGCCCGCGTTGGCCACCGAGTGGGAGCAGACCCCGGACGGCAAGACATGGACGTTCACCATCCGCGACGGGGTGAAGTTCCACGACGGCACCGCTGTCGACGCTGCGGCCGTGTGTTTCAACCTCGATCGGATGTACAACCAGACCGGAGCCGGCGCCACCCAGGCGCAGTACTGGTCGGACGTGATGGGCGGCTTCAAGGATCAGGTCGACGACACCGGTGCACCGGTCCCGTCCGTGTACTCCAGCTGCACGGCGAACGGCAACCAGGCGGTCATCGCGCTGACCACCGCGACCTCCAAGTTCCCCGGTGTGCTCGGGCTGCCGTCGTACTCGATCCAGTCGCCCGCCGCGCTGCAGCAGTACGACGCGAACAATGTTGTTGCGCAGGGTGATTCGTTCGTGTATCCGGCCTATGCGAACGAGCATCCGACCGGTGCCGGACCTTACAAGTTCGGCTCGTACGACAAGGCCAACAACACCGTCACCCTCGTCCGCAACGACGACTACTACGGCGAGAAGGCCAAGACCAAGACGCTGATTTTCAGAATCATCCCGGACGAGACCGCCCGCAAGCAGGAACTGCAGGCCGGCACGATCGACGGTTACGACTTCCCGAGCCCGGCGGACTGGGACGGCCTGACCTCCGGCGGCTTCAATGTCGAGGTGCGCCCGGCGTTCAACATCCTGTATCTGGGTTTCACCTTCGGCAACAACCCGGCGCTGGCCGACCTGCGGGTCCGCCAGGCGATCGCCTACGCGCTCAACCGCGAGCAGTTCGTGAACTCGCAGCTACCCGAGGGTGCGCAGGTCGCGGACATCTTCTATCCGGACACCGTCACCGGCTGGACCGACGACGTGACCAAGTACCCGTATGACCCGCAGAAGGCGAAGGATC
>DATDBV010000529.1:0-2050 GCA_036524715.1 Nakamurella sp.
CGGCTGGTGATGCCCGGCCTGGTCAACGCGCACACCCACGCCGGCATGTCGCTGCTGCGCGGGCACAGCGACGACGAGCCGCTGCACCGCTGGCTCGAGCGCATCCGGGCGTTCGAGGTGCGGATGACCCGCGACGACGTCCGGGCGGGCCTGCGGCTGTCGATGGCCGAGATGATCCGGTCCGGCACGGTCGCGTTCGCCGACATGTACCTGTGGGACGCGGGCCTGCTCGCCGACGTGCGCGACGCCGGGCTGCGGGTGCTGGCCGCCACCGCCGTGTTCGCATACGACGCGGTCGGCTACCCGGCGGCCACCCCGGAGACCGGGGCGCAGGTGCTGGACCGGACCCCGGCACTGGCCGCCGGGTTTGCCGGCGACGAGCTGATCCAGGTGATGTACGGGCCGCACGCCCATTACACCTGCGGGCCGGACCTGATGGCCGACGTCGCTCGCCGCGCCGAGGCGAACGAGCTGGCCGTGCACATCCACCTGTCCGAGTCCCGCGAGGAGGTCGCGAGCAGCCGGGCACGACACGGCTGCTCGCCGATCGAACTGGCGGCCCGCACAGGGCTCTTCGGCGGCCGGCTGCACATCGCGCACGCGGTGCACCCGGACGGCGACGCTGACGTCGGGCGGCTGGCCGCGCCCGGGGTCACCGTGGCGCACTGCCCGGTGTCCAACCTCAAGCTGGGCGCCGGCATCGCCCCGGTGCCCGACTACCTCGCGCGGGAGGTGGTCACCGGGCTGGGCACCGACTCGATGGCGTCGAACAACACCGCCGACCTGTTCGAGGAGATCAAGACGGCGGCGCTGGTGTCCCGTGGGGTGCGGCACGACCCGACGGCGGTGCTGGCCGCCGAGGTGCTGCGGATGGCCACCCAGGGGGGCGCGGCAGCGTTCGGCGGCCGGCTGTCCGGCCGGCTGGCCGCGGGTGAGCCCGCTGACCTGGTGCTGCTGGACGTGACCGGGCCGCACGCCACGCCGCTGCCCGACCCGGTCGCGCATCTGGTCTTCGCCGCGCGGGGCGGTGACGTGACCGACGTGGTCGTGGCCGGGCGCCGGCTGCTCGCCAACGGTGTGCTCACGACTCTGGACGAATCGGAGGTCCGTGATGACGCGAACGGGCGGGCGGCCCGAATCGCCGCCGAACTCGGGTGACCGGCCCGCTCAGAGCGCCGGCTTCACCAGCGCCGCGGCATGGTCGTTCACGTACTTGAACTCCTCCCGTGGCGGTCGCACGTAGTTGGTCACCGGTGGGCGCTCCGGGATGGTCACCGGCTCCGGCTCGATGTGCTCATAGGGCACGTGCTCCAGGATGTGCGCGATGACGTTGATGCGGGACCGCTTCTTGTCCTCGCTCTCCACGGTGTACCAGGGGGCCTCGAGAATGTCGGTATGGATGAACATCTCGTCCTTTGCCCGGGAGTAGTCCTCCCACCGGCTGATCGACTGGACGTCCATCGGGGAGAGCTTCCACCGGCGCATCGGGTCGGTGAGCCGGGAGTTGAACCGGCGTTCCTGCTCCACATCGGACACCGAGAACCAGAACTTGAACAGCAGGATCCCGTCCTCGACCAACAGGCGCTCGAAGATCGGCGCCTGGTGGAGGAACCGGCGGTACTCGTCCGTGGTGCAGAACCCCATCACCCGCTCAACACCGGCCCGGTTGTACCAGGAGCGGTCCATCAGCACGATCTCGCCGGCGGCGGGCAGGTGCTCGATGTAGCGCTGGAAATACCATTGGGTGCGCTGGCGCTCGGTCGGCGCGGGCAGCGCCACGATGCGCGCATTGCGAGGGTTCAGGTACTCGGTGATCCGCTTGATCGCCGACCCCTTGCCGGCGGCGTCACGACCCTCGAAGATCGCCACGATCCGGGTGCCGGACTCCTTCACCCATTGCTGCATGGTGACCAGTTCGGTCTGCAACCGCCGCAGTTCCGCCTCGTACGCGGACTTCTTGATCTTGGGCGGCCGGTCGGGACCGGCGGCGGCCGGCTTCTTCTTGTCACCCACGGCGGGCACTCCTCGGCATGGCTGGGACGTCGACGCG
>DATDBV010000530.1:0-28641 GCA_036524715.1 Nakamurella sp.
CCAGGTTGTTGGAACATGTCGCGGTTGCGAGGGTATGGGCACCGGGAACACCGAGCATGACGCACACGGCAAATGCTCAGGCGAACCCGGCAATTCGACCGTTTGTCCAGGAAGTGGACGCGGAGGTCCGGGCCCCACCGCCCGGGCGACAGCAGGACGTGAGCAGACCACGCAGCGCGGCGATCCGTCGTCCGTTGCCCGATGGCGGGAGAGATTCATTGGCCGGGAACGCGACCGAGTCCGGACGTTCGGTGACGAGCAAGGTCACCTCCATCCTGATGACGTTCACCGAGGGCAGCGAGCACTCGCTGACCGAGATCGCCCGGCTCGCCGGCCTGCCGGTGTCCACCGCGCACCGGCTGACCTCCGAGCTGGCCTCCCGCCGGCTGTTGGAGCGCACCGAGGACGGCCAGTACCGCGCCGGCCTGCCGCTGCGCACCATCGGGTCGACCAACGCCGCGCCGCCGAGCATCGTCGAGCGCGCCCCCTACGTGCTGGAGGACCTGGCCGCGGTGACCCGCTGTCGGGCCCGGCTGGGTGTCCTGCGCGAGCTGGAGGTCGCCTACATCCAGAAGGAGCCCGGCCCCCAGCCGGCCACCGCCTTCTCCACCGCGGCCACTCTGCCCCTGCACGCCACCGCCCTGGGCCGGGTGCTCCTCGCCTTCGCCCCGCAGCGGACCGTCGAGATGACCATCCTGCGCGGCCTGCGCCAGTACACCCCGCACACCGTGACCGCCCCGGCCCGCCTGCGTCGCGCGCTCGGCGTGACCCGGCTCACCCGGGTCGCCGTCGCCAAGTGGCAGCTCGAGGCGGGCATGTGCGGCGTCGCCGTGCCGGTGTTCGGGTCGGGCGGTGAAGTCGTTGCGGCGATCGAACTCGCGGTTCGTGACCTGGGCACCGACCTGCAGCCCATCCTGGGGCCGCTCTCCATCGCCACCCGCAGCCTGTCCCGTGAACTGGTCGCCACCACCATCCCCGCCCAACCCGCCCAACCCGTCGCCGTCGCCGCCGCCGCCGAGCAGCGTCACCTGGTGGCCGTGGGCCACTGACCCACCCGACGCGGTTCGGGAACTATCGAGGCGCGCCGACGGACCCCCCATCGGCTTGCCACATTCCGCCGGCGAACCGCGCCGGGAGGGCTGAATGCGGCAAACCGGTCGAGAGGTGAGTGCCGGCGCCCGGCCGGCGCCGCGGTCGTGAGGATGCATTGCCCGACCCCGGTACCCGCCGTCCCGGGGCGCCACCGCGAGAATGGCACGGTGGACCTTCTTCTCCCCGGCATCAGCGCCGATCGCATCCCCACCGAACGACTCACCGTCAACATCCTGCAGATCGACGGCCGGGACGGCATCCCGGTCGTGTTCGTGCACGGCAACGTCTCCTCGAGCCTGTTCTGGCAGCAGCTCATGCTCGACCTGCCGACGCGCTTCCGGCCGATCGCGGTCGACCTGCGTGGGTTCGGCGACACCGACCCGGAGCCGGTCGACGCGACCCGCGGCCTGCGCGACTACGCGGACGACGTGCGTGCCACGCTCGCCGGGCTGCAGATCGAGAGCTGCCACATCGTGGGCTGGAGCATGGGCGGCTGCGTGGTGCTGCAGGTCCTGCGCGACGAGCCGGCCACCATCGCCTCGGTGACGGTGATCAACCCGGTGTCCCCCTACGGATTCGGGGGCACCTTCGGCGTCGATGGCACCCCCGCGGAACCGGCGGGTCTCGGCTCGGGCGGGGGCACCGCCAACCCGGGCTTCGTCGCCCAACTGGCCGCGCAGGATCGGTCGGCCGACAGCCCGCTGTCCCCGCGGAACGTGCTGCTGGCCCACTACGTCAAGCCGCCATTCGTCCCGGACGGGCTCGACTTCCTGGTCGAGTCGATGCTGTCCACCCGGCTGGGCGAGAACAATTATCCGGGCGATTTCACCACGACCGACAAGTGGCCGGGCGTCGTCGCCGGGGCTCGGGGCGTGCTGAACACGATGGCCCCCAAGCATTTCCGGCTGGACGACCTGGACGTCATCGACCCGAAGCCGTCGATCCTGTGGGTGCGAGGCACCGCGGACGTGATCGTGTCCGACACCAGCCTCTACGACTTCGCCCGGCTGGGCGAGCTCGGCGTGGTGCCCGGCTGGCCGGGCCCGGAGGCCTATCCGGTGCAGCCGATGGTCAGTCAGACCCGCGCCCTGCTCGACCGCTACGCGGCGGCCGGCGGCGCCTACCGGGAGGTGGCGATCGCCGACGCCGGGCACTCACCGTTCCTGGAGAAGCCGGCCGAGTTCAGCGCGGCCTTCGTCGCCCACCTGGACGCAGCCGGCGCAGACACCGCCGGCTGAGACACGGCCGGCCCAGGTTCCGAGTCAGACCGGCCGGCTCGCCGGCGCGTTCTTCGCGGTGAGCGCGGGGTCCCGCACCACCACGTCGCCAAGGGCGTCGTCGATCCGCGTCAGCAGCTCCGGCGGGATCCGCACGTCGATCGCCTTGACGTTCTCGGCGACCTGCTCCGGCCGGGACGCACCGACCAAGGCGGCAGCGACATTGTCGTTGTGCAGCACCCAGGCCAGCGCCAGTTGCGCCATGGTGACGCCGAACTCGTCGGCCACCGGCCGCAGCCCCTGCACGGCGGTCAGCACCTCGGGGCGCATGAAGCGCTCGATCACCCGGGCGCCGCCCTTGTCGTCGGTGGCTCGCGATCCGGCCGGCGGGGGAGCGTCGGGCAGGTACTTGCCGGTCAACACACCCTGCGCCACCGGGGACCAGACGATCTGGGAGATGCCGAGTTCCCGGCTGGTCGGCACCACCTGGTCCTCGATCACCCGCCACAGCATCGAGTACTGCGGCTGACTGGAGATGAGCTGGATGCCGAGCTGTTCCGCAAGAGCGTGCCCCTCCCGGATCTGGTCGGCGGTCCACTCGCTGACCCCGATGTAGAGCGCCTTGCCCTGCCGGACGACCTGCGCGAACGCCTGCATCGTCTCCTCGAGTGGAGTCTCGGTGTCGAACCGGTGCGCCTGGTAGAGGTCGACGTAGTCGGTCCCCAGCCGGGTGAGCGAGGCGTTGATCGACTCCGCGATGTGCTTGCGGGAAAGGCCGACGTCATTGTGCCCGCCCGGGCCGGTCGGCCAGTACACCTTGGTGAAGATCTCCAGCGACTCCCGCCGCTCGCCCTTCAGCGCCTCGCCGAGCACCGACTCGGCGGCGCCGGCGGCGTACACGTCGGCGGTGTCGAAGCTGGTCACCCCGGCGTCCAGGGCCGCCCGCACGCAGGCGGCGGCGACGTCGTTCTCGACCTGCGACCCGTGGGTCAGCCAGTTGCCGTAGGTGATCGCGGAAATCTTCAGGCCGCTGCGGCCCAGGTATCGGAACTCCATGGAACTCAACCTAACCCAGCCCCTTCGGGCGGCGGGTCACCCCCCGAAGGCGGCCAGCAGCGATTTCGCGACCGCCCGCAGGATCGCCTGACCCAGAGCGGCGATGGCGGCGGGTGCCCCGGCGTCCGGATTCGGGTCGGCGTCGACCGGCGAGACCGGGACGGATTCGGACGTCGATGACGGTGCCGTGGTGGCCGGCTCGGGCGGTGCGGTCGAGGTCGGCGTCGAGGCCGCCGCCACCTGGCCGCCGATCAGCTGCGCGGTGTGGGTCGAGGTGGCACGCATGGTCCGATAGGCCGCGGAGTCGGAGCTCTGCAGGATGGCGATGAAGTACCGGTCGGTCCAACCCACCGAGTGCAGGTTTGCCGGCGACCAGCCAGGGTCGCTCCAGCCCTGTTTGGCTCCTCGGCTGCCGGACAGCGCGAGCACGCCGAACGACTGGTCGAACCCGTCGGCGCCGGTCGGCTCGGCCATCGCCATCCAGGTCAGCAGCCAGGGCCCCACCGAGGGGTCCTGCGCGGCCCGCACCAGGAACGTCGCAAGGTCGTTCGCGGTCGTCCGGTCTGAGCCCCAGTTCTTCTCGCTGGCGTTCGGGGCGTTCGTCGTCGCCGTCATCCCATAGCGCTGCGCGACGGTCGGCACGATGTCGCGCTGCCAAAGCGAGAACTGGACGTCGTTGTCGGACACCGCGATCAGCCGGCTGAGATCGGCCGCGAGGTCGGCGTCCGGCGCGCCCTGTGCCTGCTCCAGGTAGTAGGCGGCGGTGAACAGCTTGGTGATCGACTCGGTGTTGTACCGGTCGTCCCCGTCGACGTCGGCAACGACCTGACCGGTCGCCCGCTCGATCACCGCCACGCTCTGTCGGACATCCTGGTCGGCCGCGCCGGCCACTGCCTCCTGGGCGACGGCGAGCACCGACACCGGGGGGACGGGGTCGGCGCCGGCGAACGGGGCGGTGAAAGTGGCGGCGCCGGCCGGCGAACCGACCAGTTCGATGACGACCAGCAGGCAGGCCAGGGTGGCGCCGCGAAGCGTTGCCGGACCTGACATCGCGCCTCCGACCATGATCAACTTCGTGATCAAACCCTGCATTTCGCAGTCTGCGCCTGGCGGCTGTGCGGAAGCTGTGTCCGAAGCGCGCGTCTTCGCTGCGTCGGCCGCGGGCGCGTGGCAGCATGACCCGCCAGTGGGCGGCGGGAGGACGGGACAACGGTGCGTCGAATTCTGGTGGTCGCCAATCAGACCCTGGGCGGCGATCATCTGGCCGAGGTGATCCGGGCCCGGGCCGCCGAGGGTCCCGTCGAGGTGCTGTTGATGGTTCCGGCCACCCACCACACCGACCTGCTGGTCGCGCTGGCCGAGGCCTTCGCGGTGCAGGGCGGGATGCGGCCACCCGCGGAGAACTACGACGGGGACGTCGACGCCAAGGATCGCGCCGGAGCCGGGACGACCTGGCTGACCGGGCTTGGCGTATCGGCCACCGCAGAGGTCGTCGCGCACGACCCGTTGCCGGGCATCCGGGAGGCGCTGGCGCGACGGGAGGTCGACGAGGTCATCGTGTCCACCCTGCCGGCCGGCGTGTCCCGGTGGCTGCACCAGGACCTGGCCCACCGGATTCGCCGGGTGACCGACGCGCCGGTCACCGTCGTCACCGCCGACCACCCGGGGGACGCTGCGCCGACACCCTGAGCGGGACGCCTCGCAAGCTCGGCGCCCTCGCTGGGTGTCGGCTCTGTACTGATGATTCGCCCTGACTTCAAGCCCTCCCGCCCGCCCTGCGCTCAGCGATACACGACCACCACGATCCGGGTGTCGGCCGTGATCGCGGTGCCGCCGGGTATCGATTGGCCGACCACCCGGCCGTTCTGACCGCGCGGCGCCGTCCCGCCATCGGTGAAGGTGACCTGGGTGGCGCCGGCCGCCCGCAGCAGGTTTTCGGCCTGCGCCCGGGTCCGGCCGACCAGCGCCGGCATGGTGATCTGCTTGACCCCGATCCCCACCGACACCGCGGTACCGAGCTTGCGCACCACGGCGCCGGGGCCGGGTTGCTGGGTGACGACGGCCCCGATCAGATCGGCGGCGGTGGCCGGGGCGGAGGTCGTCCGGATGGTGCCGGCGTCGCCGGCCCAACCCTGGTCCCGCAACAACGAGGCGGCGGCGTCCCGCCCGCGGCCGACCAGGTTGGGCATGACCATCAGCGCGTTGTTCGAGTAGTTCAGGGTGATCGGGCTGCCCTCCGGCACCCGCTGCCCAGGCGAGTAGTCGGTGGCGATGACGACGCCGACGGGCTGCGTGCCGTCCTGTTCCACGCCGACCGCGGCGAGCCCGGCGCCGGCCAGGATGCCGGTGGCCTCGTCGACGCTGACCCCGACGATTCCGTCGGGCATGGTGACCATCGGCAGGCCGGTGCCCACGGTGGCGGTGACCGCGCTTCCCGGCGGTGCCGGTTGGTGCGCCGCGGGCGACTGGGCCAGCACCTTGCCCTTGTCCGGATCGGACGACGGCTGGTGCTGCTCGGCGTAGCTCAGGCCGACCGCGGACAGCGCCGAGCGGGCCTTGTCGGGGGTCATGCCGACCAGGTCGGGCAGGACGACCACGCTGACCCCGCGGCCGACGACCAAGTTCACCGGGGTTCCGCCGTCCACCTCGGTCCGGCCGGAAGGCCGTTGCTGCAGGACTTTTCCCGTCTCGTCGGATGTGGAGTCCATCTCGGTGACGACGCCGATGGTCAGGCCCTTGTCGACCAGCACCTGCCTTGCCTGGTCCGCCGGCATCCCGGAGAGGTCGGGCACGGCGATCGGCCGGTTCGGCGGTGGCGCGGTGACCACGCCCATGGTGAGCCAGATCGCGGCGGCCAGCATGAGCACGCTGACGACCCCGAACCCGACCGATGCGGCGATCCGCCGGGACGGCCGAGGCTCCGCCGACTCGATGTCGTCGTCGATGGTTCGGGTCCGGGTCGGTGGGGCGAGCAGCGGCGGCGAGGCGATCGGCCCGACCGGGTTGCGCATGGAACCGCCGGCCGCGGCCAGGGCGGGAGCGCCGACCCGGACCCGGGACAGGTCGGCCCGCAGGTCGGCCGCCGATTGATAGCGGTCCAGCGGGTCCTTCGCCAACGCCTTGAGCACGATGGCGTCCAGACCCGCCGGTACCGACGCCGCCA
This sequence comes from Nakamurella sp., assembly GCA_036524715.1. Classification (GTDB taxonomy): domain Bacteria; phylum Actinomycetota; class Actinomycetes; order Mycobacteriales; family Nakamurellaceae; genus Nakamurella. The sequence continues at coordinate 6,529 of DATDBV010000530.1, forward strand.
GCTCGCTGGGTGGCCGGACCGGTTCGCCGACCTGCCGGTAGGCGACCTCGATGGGGTCGTCCCCGGTGAACGGCACGGTGCCGGTGAGCAGTTCGTACAGCAGGCAGCCGGTCCCGTACACATCGGAACGGGCGTCGACGGGTTCGCCCCTGGCCTGTTCCGGAGACAGGTAGCCCGCCGCCCCGGCCGACGAACCATCCCCGGACGCGACCGGCGGAAGCATCCCGAAGTCCATCACCTTGACCGAACCGAGCTGGTCCAGCATGACCTTCTCCGGGCGGACGGCCCGATGCAGAATCCCGTGCTTGTGCGAGAAGTCAAGGGCAGCACAGACATCGGCGACGATCTCGAGCGATCGCCGGATCGGCGGCGGCCCTTGCGCAGTCAGCTCGGCCCGCAGCGTCCGCCCGTCCACCCACTCCATGACGACGAACGGCTCGCCGCTCCCGCGATCGTCGCCGGCGGGCAGTTCACCGGTGTCGTAGACCGCCACGATCGCCGGATGGTTGAGCCCGGCGGCATCGGCGGCCCGGCGACGAAAACGGCTGCGAAAGGTGGAATCGTGGTCGCGGTCGGCGCGCAGCACCTTTACCGCGACGTCGCGCTGCAGGCGCAGGTCACGACCCCGGTGCACGACCGATGTCGCGCCCCGTCCGACCTCGTCCCCGATCTCGTACCGGCCCGTCACCCGATCCCCTCGGCAGGATTCCGCGTGGTCGACGACCGGTGAACGGCCCGGAGGACCGGTCACCGGCGATTCGGCCCATTGCCCTCGCGCTGCCCATTGTTCCCCGCAGGGATCGGTCCGGGCATCCCGAGGTGGTCACCTTCCGGGCACAATCACCCTCGGGACCAGCTGACGAGGAGGCCAGTGGATGGGTGCGTACGAGCAGATCCGGCAGGCGAGTCTGGACGACCCGGAGACTTTCTGGCTGGACGCGGCCCGCGCCGTCGACTGGACCAGGCCGCCGACGCGCGCCCTGGACTCCGCCGGGGCGCCGCTGTACCGATGGTTCCCGGACGCCGAGTTGAACGTCTGCGCCAACGCCCTGGACCGGCACGTCGACGCCGGCCGGGGCGATCAGGCGGCCCTGATCTACGACAGCCCGGTCACCGGCACGACGACCAGCCGCACCTACCGCGAGCTGCGGGACGAGGTCGCCCGGTTCGCCGGCGTGTTGGCGGGCCTGGGCGTTGGCCGGGGCGACCGGGTCGTGGTCTACCTGCCGATGATCCCCGAGGCCGCGATCGCGATGCTGGCCTGCGCCCGCCTCGGCGCGATCCACTCGGTGGTGTTCGGCGGGTTCGCCCCGCGCGAGCTGGCCGCCCGCATCGACGACGCGGAGCCGAAAGTGATCGTCTCGGCGTCCTGCGGGATCGAGGCGCAGCGGGTCATCGAGTACAAGCCGCTGCTGGACCAGGCGATCGAGATCGCCGCCCACAAGCCCGAGAAGTGCGTGGTCCGGCAGCGTCCGCAGGCCCTCGCCGCGATGGGTCCCCGTGACGTGGACTGGGACGAGGCCGTGTCGACGGCGTCACCGGCGGATCCGGTTCCGGTCCGGTCCACGGATCCGCTGTACATCCTGTACACGTCGGGAACCACCGGCAAACCCAAGGGCGTGGTCCGGGACAGCGGCGGCTACGCGGTGGCGATCGCCTGGTCGATGCGCAACATCTACGACATCGGTATCGGTGACGTCATGTTCACCGCCTCCGACGTCGGCTGGGTCGTCGGCCACTCGTACATCGTCTACGGCCCGCTGCTGGCCGGGGCCACCACCGTGCTGTACGAGGGCAAGCCGGTGGGCACCCCGGACGCCGGGCAGTTCTGGCGGGTGGTCGCGCAGCATGGGGTGAAGAGCCTGTTCACCGCGCCGACCGCGTTCCGGGCGATCCGCAAGGCCGACCCGAACGGCGAACTCGTCGGGAAGTACGACGTCTCCGGCCTGAAGTACCTGTTCCTGGCCGGCGAACGGTTGGACCCGGAGACCTACCGGTGGGCCGGCGAGCTGCTGGGCATCCCGGTCATCGACCACTGGTGGCAGACCGAGACCGGGTGGGCCATCGTCGCCGACCCGGCCGGCATCGAGCTGCTGCCGATCAAGGCCGGCTCACCCACCCGACCGATGCCCGGCTGGGACGTGCGCATCCTGGACCCGTCCGGCGACGCGATGCCGGCGGGGGAGGACGGCGCGATCGCCATCAAACTGCCCCTGCCGCCCGGGGCGCTGCCCACCCTGTGGAACGACGACGAGCGGTACCTGCGGTCGTACCTGTCCACCTATCCCGGCTTCTACCTCACCGGGGACGGCGGGCACATCGACGACGACGGCTACCTGTTCGTGATGGGCCGCACCGACGACGTGATCAACGTGGCCGGGCACCGGCTTTCGACCGGCGGCATGGAGGAGGTGCTGGCCGGTCACCCGGACGTCGCCGAGTGCGCGGTGATCGGCGTCGCCGACGTGCTCAAGGGTCAGGTGCCTCGCGGGTTCGTCGTGCTCAAGGCCGGCGTGGACCGTGACCCCGGCACCGTCGAGTCGGAACTGGTGGCGCTGATCCGGGCGCAGATCGGCGCGGTGGCCGCGTTGCGCGAGGTGTCGGTGGTGCCGGCCCTGCCCAAGACCCGGTCGGGCAAGATCCTGCGGCGCACGATGCGGCAGATCGCCGACGGCGTCGATGCGCCCGTGCCGTCCACGATCGACGACGCGACCGTGCTGGAGACCCTGCGCCCGGTGCTGCGCAAGGCCGGCGGCTGAGAACGGTTCGGCCCGGCCGGTGGTGCCGGGCGGGCCGAGTTCGGTGACGGCGACCCGGATCAGGAGGCGGCGCGATGCCGGGAGTCGTTGCCGAGGTCGGCGACGACCTGCGCGGCGACGGCCACCGACGTCTTGCGCCGGTCCATCGCGGTGCGCTGGATCCAACGGAACGCCTCGGGCTCGCTCATCCGGCGGTGGGTCATGAGCAGGCCCTTGGCCCGGTCGATGATCTTGCGGGACTCGAGCCGCCGGCCGGCCGCCTGCACCTCGGCGACGAGCTTGGCCGTATCGGCGAACCGGGCCATCGCCAGCTCCACCGCCGGCACCAGGGCCGCCCGCGTCGGCGGCTTCGCCAGGTAGGCCAGGGCGCCGGCATCGCGGGCCCCGGCGACCTGCTCGGCCGTCGATTCAGTCGCCAGGACCACGACCGGCGCGGCCCGTTCGGCACTGATCTGCGCCAGGGCCTCCAGGCCGTCGGTGCCGGGACCGATCCCCAGGACGACCACGTTCGGGCGCGATTGGCGAGCCAGCTCGATGGCCTGCCGGGCGTCGCCCACCTCACCGGCGACCTCGAAACCCTCGTCGGTCAGGATCCTTCCAAGCGCGGTTCGGGTCGCCTGGTCTCGTTCGCAGATCAGGGCCCGCCGCATCGCCGGAGCCTGCTCGGTGGGCAGCTCTCGGGGCAGGTCGGACCCGCCTGTCCGCTCGATGCGCATGACCTCTCTCCGTCTCCGGGACTACCCACTGTGACCTGCTCTGATCTGGACTGATACCGACCGCTCACCGGGGCAAGTCGATCTTGTTAGCAAGATTAGCTGAAAACCTGCCAACTCAGCTAACTCGATTTGTGATGACTCGCACGCGTGTCGGTGCAACCACCCGTTCGGGGTTCCCGGGGGACCGGCCCGGGGTCGGCCGAGGTCCGGCCGGAGTCTGCTGCGCGAAAACGGTGCGGATGAACCGCGGGCCAGCCCTGGCCGGGCCGGCTGTTCAGGGCGAACCTGCGGCTCGGCGCCGGACAGCCGCACGCATCGCTCCGAGATCCACGTGAGCAGTCTTCTTCGACTGCTGGTGCGGATCTCGGATCGGCTTGCCCGGACCGGGCTGATCATCTCGGCACAGAATCGTACAATTCGGGCGCGTTTTCGCCGAGTTGAACGGCGGGCCGGCCCCGGGAGGGGCCGTCTCCTCAGCTTGAACCAGGTCGTGTGGGTGCCGGTGTCTCCCTGGCCCGTCTCCGTGAGTTGCGCTGATCCAAGACCCATCAAACCGGAGAAAACGGCGCCGGAAATGGGTTTTCGATCAGCGCAACGTCAGGGCGCGCCCGTCCAAAGTAGGCGTTTGGCGCATTTCGGGCATCGGGAGGTTCGACTGATCAGCCCAGCGCATTTCCCCGGCGGCCGAAGTGGATGTTCCGGGATGTTTCGGACTCCCGGCGGTTCGACTGATCAGCGTGCGGCGCCGATCGCCGGCGGCCGAAGTGGGTGTTCCGGTCATATCGGGCCCGCGGTTCGACAGGTCAGCCCGGTGTGTGTGGTGGCGCGGTCGGGGCACGCGGCGGCACCGCCGGTCGGGGCGGGCGGGTCCGCGGGGCCGGGCGGGTCGGCAGGGTCGGGCGGGTCCGCGGGGCCGGGCGCGGCCCCCGCGGTTCACCCGTCGCCCGAGGATGCCGCTCGTTCGCCGCGGCACTCTCGCCGATGGTGATCGGCGCCGCCGCACAGTGGTGGGGTTCGGGTGACGGATCCGGCTGGACCGGCTTTGCGCCCGGTGGATGATCACCGTCCGCCGCAGCGGCCGACGGAATCGGCGGGCCAACCAGCGCACGGAGCGTGAGTCTGCCCGTGCGCAGCGCAACCGTCGCCAGTAGGGTCCAATCCGCTGGAAGCGCTCCCACCCGCGGGCCCACACGAACCGCGCATGGGAGCGCCGCGCACCCAACGAAGGGGAGAGACGGTCGCCAATGTCGCTGGTCCATCCGCAGTCGAGTCCAGGGTCCGGGCCAGGGTCCAGGCCGGAGCCGGAACGAGGTCGCAGGCACCACCGCGGGCCGCGAACCCGGCTCGCCGGCCTGACCGTCGCCGTCCTCACCCTGCTGGCGGTTGCCTTCGCCGGCACCGCCACCGCGCAAACCCGGGGCGAAACCACCCGTGCCGCAACGGCGGCCGCCGCGGCCGCAGCTGTTGACCTCGGACCGAACGTCAGGGTGTTCGACCCGAGCATGCCGGTCAGTCAGATCAAGGCAACCATCGATGCGATCACCGCCCTGCAGATGGACGACGAGATGGGCACCAACCGGTACGCGCTGCTGTTCAAGCCCGGCACCTACGGCACCGCGGGGCAGCCGCTGGAGCTGCAGGTCGGCTACTACATGGATGTCGCCGGCCTGGGCAAGAACCCGACGGACGTCACCATCAACGGCCGGATCGACGTCTACAACCGCTGCCTCCCGCACCCGACCAAGCCGGGTCAGCCCTACTGCGTCGCTCTGAACAACTTCTGGCGCTCCCTGTCGAATCTGACGATCAACGTGGCCGGCGGATCGGACGTCTGCCGCCGCTCCGCCATGTTCTGGGCGGCCTCACAGGCGTCCCCGATGCGCCGGGTCAACATCAACGGCCCGCTGACCTTGATGGACTACTGCACCGACCAGCCCCAGTGGGCCAGCGGCGGCTACATCGCCGACTCGAAGGTGCCCGCACAGGTCGTCAACGGCTCGCAGCAGCAGTACTTCGTCCGCAACTCGACCGTCGGCGGCTGGTCCAACGGCGTGTGGAACCAGGTGTTCTCCGGTGTCGTCGGCGCACCCGCGACCAACTTTGCCGTCAAGCAGTCCGACGACCGGCTCGGCACCTACACCAACCTGCCGACCACCGAATTGAGCCGCGAGAAGCCCTACCTGTACCTCGATTCCGCCGGCGCCTACCAGGTGTTCGTGCCGTCGGCCCGCAGCAACTCGTCCGGCGTCAGCTGGGACGGCGCCGGCACACCCGGCACCTCGATCCCGCTGTCACAGTTCCACCTGGCCACGCCGTCGGATTCGATCGCCACGATCAACGCCGCCCTGACCGCCGGCCAGCACCTGCTGCTCACCCCGGGCGTCTACGGCGCCGACCAGAGCATCACCATCACCCGCGCCGACACCGTCGTCCTCGGCCTGGGTCTGGCCACACTGACCGCGGTCAACGGCGCCGTCCCGGTCACCGTCGGCGACGTCCCCGGAGTGATCGTCGCCGGAATCATGATCGATGCCGGTACGGTCACCTCGCCCGCCCTGATGACCGTCGGCACCGAGAACGGCACCTGCTCGGCGTGCAACGGCGCGGACCCGACCACACTGTCCGACGTGTTCATGCGGGTCGGCGGCCCCAACGTCGGCAAGACCGTCCTCGGCCTGGTGATCAACAGCGACCACGTGCTGATCGACCACACGTGGCTCTGGCGCGGCGACCACGGCAAACCGGGCACGGTCGGCTGGGACGTCAGCCCGGGCGACGTCGGACTCGTCGTGAACGGCGACAACGTCACCGGTACCGGTCTTTTCGTCGAACACTGGCGCAAGTACAACGTGATCTGGAACGGCGAGAACGGCAAGGTCGTGTTCTTCCAGAACGAGCTGCCCTACGACCCGCCGAACCAGCAGGCCTGGCGATCCGACGCGCTGGGATACGCCGCCTACAAGGTCGCCGATTCGGTGAACACCCACGAGCTGTGGGCCGGGGGCGCCTACATCTACACCAACGTCGACCCGTCGATCCACCTGAGCCACGCGTTCGAGGTGCCGGTCAAGAACGGGGTCAAGCTGCACCACCTGCTCACCGTGCAGCTGCTGGCCGGGATCATCGACCACATCGTCAACGACACCGGCGACGCGACCCCGTACCCGGACACCGAACCGGCAATGCTCGTCGAGTACCCGACGGGCACCGTGCCCCCGACCACCACCACACCCACGACACCGCCCACGACGACGACACCCACCACGACGACCACGCCCGGGACGGGTCAGGGACCGACGAACCTGCGGATCAGCACGACCAACGACAGCGCCACCCTCACCTGGGACGGCGATCCGTCGGCGACGTACGAGATCCTGCGCGGCGAGGCCGGCGTCCGGATCGCCACCACGACCGGGAACACCTTCACCGACGGCGGTCTGGCCCGCAACGTGCCGTACGTGTACTCGGTCCGCGGGCCCGGCGGGGTCACCCGGCAGATCACGGTCATCCCGGGCGGCACCCCACCGGCCGCCACGACGGCGCCCACCACCCCGACGACGATGCCGTCCGGCGCCGCCCCGCGCAATCTGCGGGCCACCGGCAGCACGGCCAGCACCATCACGTTGGGCTGGGACGGTGACCCGAACACCACCTACGAGGTGCTGCGCGGCGAGGCGGGGGAGCGGATCGCGACGGTGACGGGCACCGGCTTCACCGACATCGGGCTGTTGCCGAACACGCCGTACGTCTATTCGATCCGCGGCGCGGGCCAGACCACGCCGCAGGTCACGCTGCGTATCAGCGGCTAGCGGCAGGGACTACGATCGGGGGATGCCCGCCACCACTCGGGCGGGCATCCCGCACCAGAAGATCCGGTTCTGCCGGGCTCCCGATGGGGTCCGCATCGCCTACGCGCTGCACGGCGAAGGGCCGCCGCTGCTGGTCTCCACCTGCTGGCTGTCCCACCTGCAGCACGACTGGGAGAGCCCGGTGTGGCGGCATTTCCTGTCCGACCTCGGCGAGTTCGCCACCATCATCCGGTTCGACGAGCGTGGCCACGGCCTGTCCGACTGGGACGTCACCGACTTCTCACTGGAGGCCAGGCTGGGCGACCTGGCCGCGGTCGCCGACGATGCCGGCTTCGACACCTTCGCGCTGATGGCGATGGCCCAGGGCGGCCCGGTGGCGATCACCTACACGCACCGCTTCCCGGAACGGGTCACCCGGCTGGTCTTCTACGACAGCTACGCCAACCCGCTGCACGGGATGACCGACGACGACGCCGAACTCGAGGACGCGTTCGAGCACATCATCAAGGCCGGCTGGGGCCGGCCGGAGAGCACCTTCCGGCGGGTGTTCAGCACACAGATGATTCCGGACGCCACCGAGGAGCAGCTGGGCTGGCTGGACGAGTTGCTGCGGGTGTCGGTCTCGCCGAGCACCGCGGTGTTGGCCCGGCGGCAGCGCAAGCACGGCGACGCCAGCGCGTTGATGCCCGAACTGGCGGCGCCCACGCTGGTATTGCACTCGCTGCGCGACCGGATGAACCACTTCGACCACGCCCGCCACCTGGCCACCACCATTCCCGGCGCCCGCCTGGTGCCCATGGACAGCGGCAACCACATCCTGCTGGCCGACGAGCCGGCGTGGCCGGTGTTCGTCGCCGAGGTCCGCGACTTCCTGGTCGACGATCGCAGGACCGCCCACCCGAAGAGGAAAACGCCTCTGTCGCAGGTACTGTCGATCCGGGAGTTGGAAGTGCTCCGGCTCGCGGCGGACGGTCGGGACAACGACGCCATCGCCCGTGAGCTCTCGCTCAGCGTCCGCACGGTCGAGCGGCACCTGCAGAACGTCTACGCCAAGCTCGACGTGCAAGGCAAGGCCGCCCGCACCGCCGCGGTGGCCCGGCTGCTCGCCGGCTGACTACGCGTCGGTACGCACTCCGAGCCCGGCCGCCCTGCCGGAATTGCGCGCACGCACCGATGCCCGGGCTGCCCCACCATCCCTACCTTTCTCTTGTGCGCCGAACAGGTCGGCGGACAAGGATTGCGGGACAGGGAGATCCATCATGACCCAGGCACCGGCGCAGAGCCCCATCAAACTCAAGCACAAGGCGATGTGGGCGTTCGGCAACTACGACGCGGTGGCCACCGAGGTCATCGGAGAGCTCGGAACGGTCATCGTGGATGCCGCCGGCATCGAAGCCGGCCAGCGGGTGTTGGACGTGGCCGCCGGCTCGGGCAACGCCAGCATCCCGGCCGCTGAGCGCGGCGCACACGTCACGGCCGGCGACCTCACGCCCGAATTGCTGGAGATCGGCGAGCAGCGGGCCCGGGAGCGCGGCCTGGACGTCATCTGGACCGAGGCCGACGCTGAGTTCCTGCCGTTCGGCGATGGCGAGTTCGACGTGGTGACCTCGTGCGTCGGCGTGATGTTCGCTCCGTTCCACCAGCCGGTCGCCGACGAACTGGCCCGCGTCACCCGCCCCGGCGGCACCGTCGCGCTCATCAACTGGACCCCGGAAGGCTTCATCGGTCGGATGTTCGGCGTCATGAAGGGATACGTCCCGGCCCCGCCGCCCGGCGCGCAGCCCGGACCGTTGTGGGGGACCGAAACCCATGTTCGCGAACTCTTCGGCGACCGGGTGACCGGACTGCGGGCCGAGCGGCGCCAGCTGACGGTCGACCGGTTCGCCAACGCCGAGCACTTCCGGGACTTCTTCAAGCAGTACTACGGCCCCACCATCGCGGCGTACCGCAACATCGCCGACGATCCCGCCCGCGAGGCCGCCCTCGACCAGGCCCTGACCGTTCTGGCCCGGGAGGCCGGCGCCGACACCGGGACCATGCAGTGGGAGTACCTGCTGATCACCGCGCGGCGGGCCGGGTAGCGGGCAGGGTCGCCGCCGACGTGGGGTGGGCGCGCGATCAGGCGGCCCGACCGCCCACCGGCGCGGCGGTGGCCCCATCGGCCAGCCGCTGCCGGGCTTGATCCGACCGCGCGCCCACCGGCACCGGCTCGGTCGCCGCGGCCAGTCCCATCACCGGCGTGGACACGTACACCGTCTCGGCGCGTTCCACCACGTAGGTCTCGTGGAAGATGCCAACCGCGCCCCTGGCCTTGCGGGCCCGTCGGTTGAAGGCCGCCCAGGCCGGCCGGTGCCGCGCGCCGGGGGCGGACGCGTAGGCGTAGAGCTTGTCTGTCGACGCCCAGTACTGGATCAGCGTCGGTCCGCCGCGACCGAACAGCAGCCGGTAGCCCAAGAGTCCGGAATCCGGGTCTTTGGACAGTTCGGCGAGCATGCCGGGCATGGCGGCGAAGGTCGGCCACCACAGGTCGGGCCGATGCCACTTGTTGATCGTCATGCCGATGTGGAACACGACCAGGGGCCCCTCGTGGCGGTGCGTCATCCGGCGGGTGTCGATGCGCGTCATGTCCGTCCTCTCTCGATAAGATAGTGATGCTCTCCAATAATGGAGAGTCTAGCTATCCAATGTCAAGGACGATGGTGCGCATCTCCGAACTGTCCCGAGCCAGCGACGTCCCGACCGCGACGATCAAGTTCTATCTTCGCGAAAACCTCTTACACGACGGGGTGCTCACGTCGGCGACGCAGGCGCAGTACGACCAGACGCACGTCGCCCGGTTGCGGCTGATCCGAGCGCTGCTCGGGCCGGGCGGGCTTTCGGTGGCCAGGGCGCGTCGGATCCTGGACGCGATCGACGAGGCGGACGCGCCCAGCAACGAGCTGTTGGGCGTGGCCCACGGCGCCCTGGTCGAGCCGGCCGACCCCAACCGGGACCTGACCCGGGTCGAGCGGATCCTGCGGCGGTGGGGCTGGTCGATCTCGCCCAAGGACCGGGACAGCCAGGCGGCGTTCCAGGACGCCCTGGAGGCGATCGACGCCGCCGGATTCGATCTACCCGGCGACGCGCTCGACGGCTACGCGGAAGCGATGCTGCAGGTGGCCACCATGGAGATCGACAACCTGCCGACCGACTCCCCGGCGGCCGCGGTCCGCTACGTCGTGCTGGGCACCGTGCTGAACGAACCGCTGATCCTGGCCCTGCGCCGGCTGGCCGAGCAGCACGTGTCGACCGTGCGGTTCGGGACGGCGCCGGCCCCTGCGGACCGGGTCAGACCGAGACGGCCGGCGCCGCACGCTGCGCCGCCACCATGACGGCGAGAACGTCCCGGGCGGAGACGATGCCGAGCACCTCGGTCCCGTCGCCCACCGGCAGGTGCCGGATCTCGGCGTCCACCATCAGCGCCCCGGCGTCGGCGATCGAGTCGTCCGGGGCTGCCCAGATCAGGTCGAACGTGGCGATCTCACCGATCTGCCGGGTCTCCAGGTCGGCCTCGCCGTCGGCCAGCGCGTTGATCAGGTCGCGTTCGGAGACCAGTCCGATCCGATCGCTGTCGTCGACCAGCACGACGGCGCCGATCCGGTTGCCCACCAGTTCGGACAGCGCCTGCGCCCAACTGGCGGCGGCGTCGATGGTGGCGACGGAGGTGGCCATGATCCGGACGACCGGATCGAACGGCTGCGGGGTGCGTGGACTGGTCATTGTTCGCGCTCCTGACGTGGTTGCTCCCGATCGGTCCCTGCGAAACGGAACCGATCATGACCAGTCTTGACTCGGCGACGGACCGGCGCGAGGGCCTTTGGTCCCGGTCGGGGCGAGGGCGGACGGGACAAACGACGACGGCCGCCGGACGCCGGAATCGGCGCCTCGACGGCCGTCGTACTCAGGATGTGGGTCCGGGTCGACCCCTCGATGACCCGAGCGAACCGCGATCAGCGGGTTTGCAGATCGCTGTCCTTCAGGCCCACCAGGGTTACCGTGGCGCCGATGTCGGGAGTGAATTCGACCGTGTAGGTGGTCGACCCCCACCCGGGTTGTGTGTTGACGATCCTTCCGGGAGCTCCTGTGGGGACTGCAGTCGTGACGCCGTAGCGAATGTCGCGTGCCGCTTGCACCGTGGTGAGCGCCGGAAATGCCATCCGTCCTCCTTGAAGGTTGGTCCTGAGCCGCACTTTACAGAAGGCGCCTGTGAGTTGAATAGGCGTATTCGATGAACAATCGGACACCGAACGGCGGGCGGCATCGGCTCGATCGGCGTCAGCCCGGTGTTTCGTCGGGTCGGCCCGCCGATTCCTGGTCTGCCGGCGCGTCGGGCGCCAGATCGGTGGAGCGGACGACGCCATAGAGGCCGCGTTCGTCGACCACATGGCAGTGTCCATCGACCGCGCGAACCAGCAGCAACCGGGTGTTCGCGGGGAAGTGACCGACCGGCGAGCCGGCCGGAAGTGCGTAGAAGAACGGCGTCGAGCCGGCGGTGACGTGGCTGAAGACGTTGGCCGGCGGATCGATCCGGTTCGTCGACGGAACCAGGGATTCCGCCTCGAGGACCGAGACGTCCGGACGCACGATCCCCCACGTCACCGTCGGCACCGATCAGACGAGGCTGTCTTCGTTCGCCGTCGACCTGCACGGCCGGCAGGTCGCCGACGATCACCCGGGTCCACCGGTCAGCGGCCTCCTTGAAGGCGGCCTTCTGGTTTTCCGACAGGCCACCGAGGAAGCGGACCTCGATCTTGAACGGCGACTCGGCGGGAGCGCTGGCGACATAGCTCTCATCGGACATGGTGAACTTCCTCCCACTGGCTGCGGCCGGACCCCCGGCCGGACACCACCACGGCGGCGGTCTTGGCGGAACGGTCGCCGAAATCGGACAGCGGATCTCCCGAATTTTCGGACATGCGCCGCAGAACAGTCAGCCGCCTCGGCGCCCGTCGCGGCCGCGCGCGCCCGGGCCGCCGACTGATCTACTGTCGGTCGCAGGCTCCCGCGGCGGGGCCTGCGCCAGACCGGCCCAACGGATATCCGGGTACTCCCGGTCGAACCAGGCAGGAGATAGGTCGATGACCGGGTCGCACGACGGTTCCGAATCCAACGACCGGCAGGTCACCGGCGGCGTGAATCCCTCCCCGTTGCGATCGTCGACCGCCTCCGTCGACGTCGACGAGTCGGCCGGGCCCGCCGAGATCTCCTACGACGAGCACTTCTATCCCGCACGCCCGCGCGCCCTGGGCCCGCGGGCGCGACTGCACCACCTGAGCGAGGCGCCGCCCCCGTTCGCCGCGGACGCGCGCAACCGCGCCTACGTCGAGTGGCTCGAGAACATGTCGATGCTGGGCGACGCGAACAACGTGGCCCGGCAACTGTCCGGGCAGGCCGGCATGTGGCTCAATCCGTACGCCTACCCGAATCCGCGGGCGGCCGTGGACAGGGCGTCCGTCTGGTTCACCGCCTACCCGCTGTCGCTGATCACCGCCCCTGGACAGTCCTACCTCGCCGCGCTCGGCGAGGAGGACCTGTGGACCGCCTTCGAACGGATCGGCGTCGAGGCGGTGCACATCGGACCGGTCAAGCGCGCGGGCGGGATCAGTGGCTGGGAGTACACCGCCAGCGTCGACGGCCATTTCGACCGGATCAGCATGGCCCTGGACCCGCTGTTCGGTACCGAGAAGGACTTTCGTGTCATGTGCGCCGAGGCGTCGGCGCACGACGGCGTCATCATCGACGACATCGTGCCCGGGCACACCGGCAAGGGGGCCGACTTCCGGCTGGCCGAGATGAACCACAAGGACTATCCGGGGATCTACCACATGGTGGACATCCCGGAGGAGGACTGGCACCTGCTGCCGGACGTGCCGCCCGGCCAGGACTCGGTCAACATCGACCCGACCACCGAGAAGGCCTTGCAGGAAACGGGTTACATCATCGGTCAGATGCAGCGGGTGATCTTCTTCGAACCAGGGGTGAAGGAGACGAACTGGAGCGTCACCCGTCAGGTGCGCGACACCACCGGCAAGTTCCGGCGCTGGGTCTACCTGCATTACTTCAAGTCCGGGCAGCCGTCGATCAACTGGCTCGACCCGACCTGTTCCGGGATGCGACTGGTGCTCGGTGACGCCATGCATTCGCTGGTCGATCTGGGCTCGGCGGGCCTGCGGCTGGACGCGAACGGCTTTCTCGGGGTGGAGAAGAGCGCGGAGGAGCAGCCGGCCTGGTCCGAGGGTCACCCGCTGTCGCAAGCGGCGAACCAGTTGATCGGCAGCATGGTCCGCAAGGTGGGCGGGTTCACCTTCCAGGAACTGAATCTGACGATGGACGACATCAAGGCCACGTCCAAGGTCGGACCCGACCTGTCCTACGACTTCGTCACCCGGCCCGCCTTCCACCACGCCTTCGCGACCGGCGACACCGGGTTCCTGCGGCTGACCCTGCGGGAGGCGATGCAGATCGGCATCGATCAGGGTTCGCTGGTTCATGCGCTGCAGAACCACGACGAGATGACCTACGAGCTGGTGCATTTCGCCACCAAGCACAAGGACGAGCAGTACACGCTCGGCGGCCACGAGTTTCTGGGCGCCGATCTGGCCGAGCACATTCGACAGACCCTGCGGGACAAGATCACCGAGCCGGCAGCCGACTACAACCTGGTGTTCACGCAGAACGGCATCGCCTGCACGACCGCGACGATCATCGCGGCGACCCAGGGCATCGCGGACCCGGCGAACGCCACTGATGAGCAGGTCGGCGACATCCGGCGCGGGCACCTGTTGCTGGCCATGTACAACGCCCTGCAGCCCGGTGTGTTCGCCCTGTCCGGGTGGGATCTGGCCGGCAGCATCACCCTGGATCCCGCGCAGGTGCAGGGCCTGATCCGGGACGGCGACACCCGCTGGATCCACCGAGGCGCGCACGACCTCATGGGGTCGAATCCGTCGGCGGCGGTGTCGACGTCGGGCATGCCCCGGGCGCGCAGCCTCTACGGCAGCCTGCCCGACCAGCTGGCCGACCCGGCGTCGTTCGCCAGCCGGCTCGGTCGGGTGCTCGCCGTGCGCAAGCGGCTGGGCATCGCCACCGGCGCCCTGCTGGAGGTGCCGGAGGTGACGGATCCGGCGGTGCTGGTGATGGTCAACTGGACGGCCAGCGGGCTGATCCAGCCGACCGTGCTGAACTTCTCCGCCGCGGAGGTGGTGGCCGAGGTCCGGTCCGACCACCTGGAGCCCGGCTGCGCGGTGCTGGACGGGCTGGACGAGACGTTCAGCGGGGTCGTCGACGATGACCGGCACCTGTCGGTGCCGCTCGCGGGGTACCAGGGCCGGGCATTGGTGGTCGAACCGGCCGCGGAGGCGCCCACGGACTCGCGGCCTTCCGCGCAGGCGTAGGTCGGCTGCATCAAGATGAGCGGATGACACCCGGCGTCGCCTTCCCGGCCGCAGCAGACGGCACCCGCAGCACCACGTCCACCGGGCGGGACATCGTCGCCGACGCGTTGAGGGCGGCCGACCCGGTGGGCGCACGGGCGGTCGAGAACGAGACGGCTTGGCGCAGCCGCTATCTGCAGCACTTCCGGCGGCTGGTGGAGGCCGGCGTCGATACGCCCGCGGCCTGGCTGACGATCGCCGATGCCGGGCTGGCCGCTGTGCACGAACGCCTGGTGCTCGACGGGTCGGACAAGGGGTCGGCCGGTGCCGACGCTGCGCTGTCCACCCTGCTCACCGCGCCGGCGTCGCGGACCCTGACCACGGTCGAGGTGACTGGCGGGGGCACGCCGGGCCGGGAGCTGTGCCTGCCGTACGACGGCCGGGCGCTGCGTGGCCAGGACCTGCGCGGCCAGCTCGCCATCTGGGCCCGGCAGGGGGTGCTCGAACCCTCGGCGGTCGACGCGGTCGGCGACGTCATCGATCACCCCGAATGGCTCCGGCTCGACGGTCGCACGGTGGTCGTGCTCGGCGCGGGTGCCGAGATGGGCCCGGTCGGCCCGCTGCTGGGTTGGGGGGCCCGGGTCGCGGCGGTCGATCTGCCGCGACCGGTGGTGTGGGAACGCATCCTCAAGCAGGCCCGGGCGTCCGCGGGCTCGCTGCTGGTGCCCGCCTCGGGTGACGGTCGGGGCGACCTGGCCGCCTCGGCCGGCGCCGACCTGCTCACCGAGGTGCCCGAGATCGCCGACTGGCTGGGCGGCCTCGACGGCCGACTGGTCGTTGGCAACTACCTGTACGCCGACGGTGGCGTTCACGTCCGGCTCTCCGTTGCCGCCGACCTGCTCGGCCTGCGGGTGACCGCGGCTCGCCCCGACACCGGCCGGGCGTTCCTGGCCACGCCGACCGACGTGTTCGTGGTGCCCCGCAGCGCCGTCGAGCAGTCCACCGAGGTCTATGTCGGCCGCTCCCGGACCGCCAAGCTGGTCGGCCGGCCGCTACGGTGGATCACCCGGGGAGGGCTGATGCACCGGGCCTATCCACCCGACGCCGACCCGGGCATCGCCGACGCCCTCGTCCCGGCGCAGGGGCCGAACTACGTGCTGGCCAAGCGGATCCAGCGGTGGCGCGCGGCCACCGCGCGCCGCGACGGCCAACTGGTCTCGTTCCACGTCGCGCCGTCCACCCGGACCCGCTCGGTGGTGAAGAACCGCGCGCTGGCCGCCGCCTACGCCGGCGCCCGCCGGTTCGGCGTCGAGATCTTCGAACCGGACACCGCCAACACCCTGATGGCCGCGCTGCTGGTGCGGGACCTCGCCGGCGGCCCGGTCGCGCACGATCATCCGTGGCAGGACGAGGCGCATGCCGCCGTGCACGGCGGGCTGTGGCGCTCGGCCTACGAACCTCGCAGCATGCTGGGCCTGGCCGCGGTGCTCGGGTACGCCGCGTCGCGCAGGTGACTCACACCTGAATCGCATCGTTTGTCGGTATTCATCTGGCTTCGGTGGCGGTCTGAATCCCGAGAGCCGGGCAGGGACTCGGCTGCGGACCAACTCGAGGAGGAAGCGCCGTGGAGAAGAGTCGACGGCCGACGAACAAATGGATCGTCACCCAGGTCGCGGCGGTCGGCGCCCTGGTCACGGCCTGGCTGACCGCCGGGGAATGGGGGACGACGCTGTCCGTGACCGCGATCGGGATCCTCACCCAGGCGATCGTCTCGTATGTCGCGCCCAACACCGACTCCCCGGGCGGAGTGCCGCTGCGAGCAGGCGCGGCGTCCCTTTCGGCCGGTCACTGACCTCGCCGGGTTCCGGCCAACCCACCGGGCAGCGCCCTCGCGGGTTGCCGGTGCCCGTTCAGGTCGACCAGGACCGCCGCCGTGCCGCGGGGTCGCGGCGGTAGCCGCCCTCCCGTTCGACCAGACTGGGAGGGCGGCAGCGGGGCCGGGCGGGTCGGACGTAGGGAGGGTGAATGAGAGTCCTCATCACCGGCGGGGCCGGGTTCCTGGGCACACTGCTGGCGCGCCGGCTGCTCACCGAATCTCGTTCGTTCGGGGGCACCCGGATCGTCGACGTCGACGAGTTGATCCTGCTGGACCCGGCCCCGCCGGCCGCCGACGTCAGCGCCGACCCGCGGGTCAGCCCGGTCACCGACAGCCTGGACGCCCTGAGCGCGCTCAGCCACGTCGATGCGATCTTCCACCTCGCCGGGGTGGTCAGCGGCGCGGCAGAGGCCGATTTCGACCTCGGCCTTCGCACGAACCTCGACGGGACCCGCGCGGTGCTCGAGTGGGCACGCGCGCATTCGACACCGCCGGTGCTGGTCTTCACCAGCTCACTCGCGGTTTTCGGCCGGGATCCGTCCCTGGTCGAGCCGATCGGGGTGGTCGATGACGACACCCTGCCGCAGCCGCGGTCGAGCTACGGATTCCAGAAGTTCATCGGCGAGCAGCTGGTGGCCGACTACACGCGGCGCGGCTACCTACGTGGGCGCAGCGTCCGCCTGATGACGGTCGTCGTCCGTCCGGGCCGACCCAATGCCGCTGCCTCCGGCTTCCTGTCCGGGATGATCCGGGAGCCTGTGCACGGTGTCGCCACGGTGTGCCCGGTCGGCCCGGACCTGCCGGTCGCGCTCTCGTCGCCGGGCCGGACCATCGAGGGCATCCTGACGGCGGCGGCCGTGCCCGATGAGCAGTGGGGCAGCATCCGCGCGATGACCCTGCCCGGCCTGTCGACGACGCCGCGGGAGATGGCGGCCGCCCTGGACCGGGTGGTCGGAGCCGGCACGAGCAAGCTGATCTCGTGGGTCGAGGATCCCGCGGTGATCGGCATCGTCGGCGGCTGGCCGGCCCGCTTCCGCACCGTGCGCGCCAACCGCCTCGGCCTGCGCGCCAACGAGGACGTCGACGCGGTGATCCGGGAATTCCTGGCCGCCGACGCCGCATCGTCCTGAGCGAGGTCGCCGCCGCGGTGCGGAGCGCGGGCGTCACTGCGGAAGTTCGGCTCGCCTCACGCCTGCGGATCCTCCGCGGCCACGCCGGACCCCCGCGGGTCGGCCCACGCCGACCGGGACTGCGGAACTTCGGCCGGTCCCACGCCTGCCGATCCTCCGCGGCCACGCCGGACCCCCGCGGGTCGGCCCACGCCGACCGGGCCTGCGGAAGTTCGGCCGGTCCCACGCCTGCGGATCCTCCGCGGCCCCGGCCCCATCGACCGGTAGACGGACCGGGACTGTCGGATGGCGCACCTAGGGTGGTGGCCGTGGGGTCCAGGTGGAGCGTCGATCAGGTGATGGCGGCCGCCCCCGATTCCTCGTCCCAGGTGGCCGGCCGCAGGCTCGCCCGGCCGGGCCCGTGGAGTTCGATCGGTTTCTCGGGCGGCCTGCTGTGGGGGGAGTGCCAGGGCTCGGGCCGGACCCCGTACCGGGTGACCGTCGACACCGGAACACGTCGCTACCAGTGCAGCTGCCCGTCCCGGAAGTTCCCCTGCAAGCACGCACTGGGCCTGCTGTTCCTGTGGGCCGAGGGCACCATCACCGATTCCGGGGAGATCGCCGGTTTCGCCAAGGATTTCGCCGTCCGCGGCCAGGCGACCGAAGGCGGTGACGGCGGTGACCGCAAGCTCAAGGAGCAGACCGCGGCGCAGAAGGCGGCGACCGCGGCCCGCGCCGCCGAGCGGGAACGGCGGGTCGAGGGCGGGCTGTTCGAGCTCGACCGATGGCTGGCCGACCAGGTCTCCGGCGGGCTGGCCCGGGCCGCGCAGGACCCGTACGGCTGGTGCGAGCCGACCGCGGCCCGGATGGTCGACGCGCAGGCGCCGGGGGTCGCGGCCTGGCTGCGACGGCTGCCCGCGCTGATCGCGGCCGGCCCTGGCTGGCCCGCCCGGCTGCTGGACGAGCTGGGCCTGCTGCACCTGCTGGCCCGTGGCTACCTGCACCGCGCGCAGCTGCCCGACGATCTGGTGGCGACCGTCCGCGACCATGTCGGGTTCACCGTGCCCCGGGCCGAGGTTCTCACCCGGCCACCGGTGCGCGACCACTGGGTCGTCGTCGGCTTCCGCGACCTGGACACCGAGACAGTATCCACCCGTCGGGTGTGGTTGCGCGGCAACGCTTCCGGCCGTTGGGCGCAGGTGCTGTTCTTCGCCGCGGGCGGTGCTGCGCTCGACTCCTCGTTGATCCCGGCGACCGTCCTGGACGCCGACCTGCACTTCTATCCCGGGCGGGCGGGGCTGCGGGCGGCGGTCGGCATCCCGCACGCCGATGCGGTCCCCGCGACCGGCTGGCGACCGACCGTCGACACCGTCGCTGTCGCCGCCGACCGCTGGGCGGAAGCCCTGGCCGCCGATCCCTGGCAGCACCAGATCCCGGTGGTGCTGCGCGGCCTGGTCGACAACGACGAACGCGGCTGGACGCTGACCGATCCAGAGGGCGAGGCGATCGCCGTCCAGGGCACCGATCTGGACCTCTGGCGGCTGCTGGCCCTGACGGCGGGGATGGCGGCCGACGCCCGGACCGACGCCCCGATCGACATTGCCGGCGAGTGGAGCCCGACCGGGTTCCGGCCGGCCACCGCGGTGCTGGGCGGGCAGATGGTGGTGCTGTGAGCACGTCATCGCCGGACCTGGTGGCCGCGGCGACGGTCGGGACCGCCCACCGGGCCGTCGATCTCGCGGAACTGCCGGACGCGATCCGACCCGATCCGGGGCGGGACGAGCAGGCCGGCATGCTGCTCGAGGCCGCCGCGCTGTCCGCGCTGGCCCGCCGGACGGCCCCGCCGACGCGGTCCGGGCCGGCCTCGGCACCGCTGCGACCGGCACCCGAAACACAGTCTGTCGTGCCGGATGTGGTCGGGCAGGTGCTGGGCCGGGTGCACACCCAGCCCGCGATCCTGGTCGAGGCGCTCGGCCTGGTGCACCGGGCGGGGTTGCGCCTGCCCCCGGGACTGCTGCCCGGGCTGCTCGACGACCCCCGGCCGGAGGTGGTGGCGGCCACCCGACAGGTGGCCGGGGAGATCGGCCGGCACCTGATGACCAAGAATCCCCGATGGGCGCCGCCCCCACCGGTCGACCCGGCCGACCGGACCGTCTGGGACGAGGGCACGGTCGCGCAGCGGGTCGCCTGGCTGCGCGCGCTCCGCCGGGCCGATCCGGCCGCCGCCAGGGACCTGCTCGCCGACGGCTTCGACCGGGAGAACGCCACCACCCGGGCCGAACTGCTGGCCGTCCTCGCCGACGGGCTGGTGTCCGCCGACCAGGAGTTCCTGCTGCTTGCGGTGGCGGACCGGAGCCGTCTGGTCGGAACCCAGGCGCTCGACCTGCTGACCCGGCTACCGGATTCCCCGCTGCGGCAGCACATGCGGACCCTGGCCGCCCGCCATCTGATCGTCGGCCGGCGGTTGTTGCGCACCATGGTCACCGTCACCGATCCGACGCCCGCGGAGTTCGCGCCCTGGCCGGCGCCCGACGGACCCCCCTGGCCGGCGCTGCTGGGCCGGATCGACCCCGCCGAATGGCCGCAGGTGTTCGGTACCGACCTGCTCAGGCTGGTCGCCGACGGCAACGAGGAATTGCAGCCCCTGACACCCGGGTTCCGACAGGCGGCGATCGCCTTCCGGCATCCCGGACTGGCTCGGGTGCTGGTGTTCGGGCGACTGGCCGCGGCCACCGCCAAGATCCCGCCGACCGTGGACGCGCCGTTGTGGGAACTGCTCACGCCGGCCGATTCCGCCGATCTGCTGGACCGGCTGCTCGCCGACCGCCGGGCCCGGCCGGACCAGGTGCACGCGGCCGTCACGGCCGTGCCGCGACCCTGGCCGCTTCCGTTCGCCCGCCGGCTCGCGGCCTGGCTCGCGACCGGCGGCAGCACCGCTCCCGCGCCGCGGCAGCTGTGGGACCTGTGGGCCACAGCGGCCGCGCTTCCGGACTGCCGGCTGCTGGCCGACCTGGCGCGGACGATCGCCGCCCAGGCCACCGGCGACCGGGCGTCCGCCCTGATCACCCGGGCGGGCAACGCCGCCAACCTGCTCACCCTTCGTGCCGTCCTGCAGGAAACCCTTTGCCCCCCGGGAGGAAACCCGTGACCGATGCCGCGGCCGTGCTGCGCCCGCACGCCGAGCAGCAGTACGCCGCTGAATTGACGGCGCTGGCTTCGATTGACGATCGACCCCGGCCTGCGAACTGGCGACTCTCGCCCTGGGCGGTCGTCACCTACCTGCTCGGCGGGACGGCCGGCGACTCGGTCGTCACGCCGAAGTACGTGGGGTCGCGGCGACTGATCGAGGTAGCCGTGGCCACGGTGGCCACCGACCGGGCCCTGCTGCTGCTCGGGGTGCCCGGCACCGCCAAGTCGTGGGTGTCCGAGCACCTGGCCGCGGCGATCAGCGGCGACTCGACGCTGTTGATCCAGGGCACCGCCGGGACGGCCGAGGAGGCCATCCGCTACGGCTGGAACTACGCCCGACTGCTGGCCGAAGGACCGACCGAGGGGGCCCTGGTGCCCTCGCCGGTGATGACCGCAATGCGCACCGGAGCGATCGCCCGGATCGAGGAACTCACCCGGATACCGTCCGACGTGCAGGACGCGTTGATCACCGTGCTCAGCGAGAAGACCCTGCCGGTTCCGGAACTCGGCATCGAGGTGCAGGCCCGCCATGGGTTCAACGTGATCGCCACCGCCAACGACCGGGACCGCGGGGTGAACGACCTGTCGTCCGCGCTGCGCCGCCGGTTCAACACGGTGGTGCTGCCGCTGCCGGCCGGCGTGGACGCCGAGGTCGGCATCGTCGCGACCCGGGTCGCCGAACTGGGTCGCACCCTGGACCTGCCGTCGGCCACCGACGCCACGACCGAGATCCGCCGGGTGGTCACAATCTTCCGGGAGCTGCGGTCGGGACTGACCGAGGACGGCCGGACGTCGCTCAAGGTGCCGAGCGGAAGCCTGTCCACGGCCGAGGCGATTTCGGTGGTAACCGGTGGCCTGGCCCTGGCCGCGCACTTCGGCGACGGGGTCCTGCGGGCGGCCGACGTGGCCGGCGGCATCCAGGGCGCGGTGGTCAAGGATCCGGTCGCCGATCGCATCGCCTGGACCGAGTACCTGGAGGCGGTCGTCCGGCAGCGCGCCGAGTGGCGGGACTTCTACCGGGCGTGCCGCGAGGTCACCGGATGAGCGGCCCGGCACCGCAGCCGCGATCGTCCGCTAAACGCTGTGCGGGGTCCGATGGGCAGATCGCCCCGCAGAGCGTTCACTCGACAGTCGGCCCGGCATCGCGGCCTCGGCCGTCCACTGAACGCTGTTCGGGGTCCGACGGGCAGATCGCCCCGCACGGCGTTCACTCGATGGTCCGGCCGGCCCGCGAATGACCGCC
>DATDBV010000531.1:0-10002 GCA_036524715.1 Nakamurella sp.
GTTGCCTTTTGTCAGGCCGATGAGACACACCGTCACGGGAGGTCGACACGGGTAGCCGGACAATCGAAGGAGCCACGATGGGCAAAGTGATCACCCACATGACGATGTCCCTGGACGGGTTCGTTGCGGATCCGAAAGACCAGGTCGGGGAGCTGTTCGACTGGTACGGAGCGGGCGACGTGAACGTACCGAACCCAAATGAGACCGTTTCGTTCCAGGTCGACGACGCCGGTGCGCAGGTGCTGCGGGAGATGACCGTCACCTGCGGTGCACTCGTCGCCGGCCGACGGCTGTTCGACATCGCCGATGGTTGGGGTGACAAACATCCGGCCGGCGCGCCCGTCGTCGTGGTGACTCATCGCGCGCCCGAGGACGCCGCGACGAGGTGGCCCACAACGACGTTCGTCAATGGAGTCGACGCCGCGATCACCCGGGCCAGGCATATCGCCGGTGATCAGGACGTCACCATCGCGAGCGCCACCATCATCCAGCAGGCCCTCGATCTCGGTCTGGTGGACGAGGTCTGTGTCAGCCTCGTGCCGGTGCTGTTCGGCGAGGGGATCCCTTACTTCGCGAAGCTGGACCGGGGCCACCAACTCTTCGACGACCCGATCGTCGTTCAGGGACGCCGAGCCCTTCACCTGCGGTACCGAGTCCGACGATAGGCCTCGATCCCCTCGTTGATCGAGGCGTTCGAGCCACACGCCCCTCGGATGCGGCCGAATGCGTCCGAGGCCCCACCCGATTGTCGGCAGGAAGGCGGCAACGCCCGCCGGGCGGTCGGTGCGCTACGGTCGACACCGGCACTCGGCGACCGGTCGGGTCCAGCCTTGCGTGACGTGTGATGGATGGTGCTGATGAAGAAGATCCTCCTGCTGCTTGCGGTGCTGGGCGGTATCGCGTTCCTCGTGCAGCGGCGTCGCCAGGCCGCGGCCGCGGAGGCGGCGTTGTGGGACGAGGCGACCAAGCCCGCGTCCGGTGGCTATCCGGGCACCGCTCGCTAGGACCGCGCCGAGCATCCCGGCTCCTCCGTCGCCGGGCTTGCGCCCGGTTCTCCTGTGCCTAATGGCGGCCTCGGAAGCTCGGCCGACTCGGACCGCGCCGAGCATCCCGGCTCCTCCGTCGCCGGATTGCTTGCGCCCGGTCCTCCTGTGTTGATGGCGACCTCGCACGCTCGGTCGACTAGGCTCATGACTTCATCAGGCCGCGGTCGGATGGAGGTCCAGGGGACGTAGCTCAATTGGCAGAGCACCGCCTTTGCAAGGCGGGGGTTGGCGGTTCGATTCCGCTCGTCTCCACCCGCCGGGTCCGCTCGTGACCGGATAGGTTCTGGTGCCGTGAAGCCCTTCCTGCTGCTCGCGATCCGGTCGGAGGACGTCGCCGCCGACGACGAGTACGCGGCGATGCTTCGGCGGACCGGCCTGGAGGAGACACAGTTGGCCCGGGTCAGGATGGAGAGTCGACCGCTCGGCGAGATCGACCTGAACGATTGGTCGGGCGTCATCCTGGGAGGCGGCCCGTTCCAGGCGAGCGACCCGGACGAATCGAAGTCGGACGCGCAGCGGCGGGTCGAGGCCGAGCTGTCGGCGCTGTTGGACGACGTGGTCGCCCGGGACTTCCCGTTCCTGGGTTGCTGCTACGGGATCGGCACGCTGGGCCGGCATCAAGGGGCGGTGGTCGACCGCACGTTCGGCGAGCCGATCGGCGGCATCCGGGTGGCCGTCAGTGAGGCCGGCCGTTGCGATCCGCTCTTCGCCGTCGCCGGCGAACAGTTTGGCGCCTACGTCGGGCACAAGGAGGCGATCCGGGAGCTGCCGTCGCATGCGGTCGCGCTGGCCTCCTCCGCGGGTTGCCCGGTGCAGGCGTTCCGGGTGGGATCCCGGGTCTACGCCACGCAGTTCCATCCGGAGCTGGACCTGGACGGTCTGGCCACCCGGATCGAGGCCTACAAGTTCGCCGGCTACTTTCCGCCGGAAGAGGCCGACGCGGTGCTGGCCGCGGCCAGGGCCAGCGGCATCGTCGAGACACCCAATCTGCTGGGCCGATTCGTCGAACTGTTCGCGGTGGACTGACCGATGGAACCGTCGATGCCCAGGCAGCCGGTAGCGGCCACCCGGCCCGCCGTGCCGCAGGAACGTTCATCGTGAAACATCGTGAAACGCCGGCAACTCAGCCACCGAGTCGCGCCGGCCGGGCGAAATTGCCCGCAGGACCGTCCAGCCTGGCGATAACGCGGATGCACCGACGTCGTTGCGGAACATCGGGTCGTGGCGGGCGACCGGATGTTCCCCAGCCTGCCCCGGCAGGGCCAAGACGCGGGTCGAATCGAGTCGTTGCGGAACATCGGGTCGTGCCGGGCGACCGGAAGTCCGCAGTCCGCCGAGCGATCGCGATGAGACGGATGCACCCGGGTCGTTGCGGAACATTGAGTCGCGCGGGGCGGCGCCACCCACGCCCACCCCCGGCGCAACCCGAGGTCAGCGGAGCGCGCTCGGTTGACCACCGCGCGTCGCTGTGATGAGTGCAACAACAGATTCACAGCCGGGAAACATTGACGCAATCGTCCGAGAAGGGTCTTCGCGCACTCTTATCTGGAAAGCGCGATGAATCGAAAGGGGCGACCCGTGGCAATCAACAAGACTTCCGTGGACCAGGGCCTTCCGGCGGCCGCG
Organism: Nakamurella sp.; assembly: GCA_036524715.1. Lineage (GTDB taxonomy): Bacteria > Actinomycetota > Actinomycetes > Mycobacteriales > Nakamurellaceae > Nakamurella. Next base: position 2,673 of record DATDBV010000531.1, read on the forward strand.
ACGCCGCAGCCGGCCGCTGTCCCGGCGGACCAGGAAACCGTCGGGCGTCCGCGGGCGCTGCGCATCGGCGACCGGGTTCGGTCCCTCGTCGACGACGTCTGCGTCAGCGTCGGCCTGGACGGCCTGGTGGTCAATGTGGCCCCGCCGCGCTACGGCGCACCGGCGCGGGCCCGGATCCTGTGGGACAACGAAACCGTGTCGATGGCCGACGCCACCACTTTCGAGCAGCTAAGTGGACGCGAAACGACCGGTACCGACGAGCAGTCCAGGGTCGCCTGACCGCAGCAGGCACACCGGCCGACCTACCGGCCGACCCACGTCGAAGGCCATGGACGATGGGCGCCGGTCTCACGGCCGCCCGTCCGCCCAACGGAGGCCGGGATGACCCGAACCGAACGGTGCCGAAACCGCATGATCCGGCGATGATGCCCAGACGAACGTCGTAGCGCCGAGAGGCACGAACGGAGCGTCATGGGTATCGAGCGGTGGGTGGCCGACCTGGAGCCTGTCTCCCGACGGTTCGGGGGACCGGGCGATCAGACCGGGCTGTTGATCGCGGCGGCGGTGGCTCCGGGCACGTTCGAGCCGTCGCTGGTGCCCCGCGACCTGCTGGACCAGGCGATCGTCACCGGGATCGGCACGACGCTTTCGTACGTCCTGACGGTGACCGCCCAGGACGTCATCGACGCACTGACCTCGGGGCTGGCCGGCCGTGACTCGGGGACCAGGCAGCGTTGGTGGACGCTGGCACTGGACCTGGCCGTCATTCCGATCGGCGTCGCCGTCAACCGGTTGCTCACCCGCAAGCCCGACGAAACGATGCTGCGCGGGATGGTGCGGCAGGTCGCCTGGCGGTCCAGCGTCACCGGGCTCGGCGCCAGTCTGTTCACCCTCACCGAGGTCGGTCTGACCGCGGTGGACCGCGCCATCGGTGGCGGCGGCCGGATCGCCCGCATCCCGCTGGGCGCCCCCGTCGGATTGGCCATCGGTCTGGCCCTGGAGGCCGGCCGGCGACGAGGGCTACCGGAGGAATCCGTCACCACGGACGCCCCGGCGGTCGGACCGCTGCGGGCGGCCGCGGCCAGCGCCGGGGTCTCGGCCGCCGTCACGGTCGCCGCACTGCTGGAACGGCTGGCCGCGGACGGAATCGGTGCGCTGTTGGCGACCTGGTTGCCGGGTGGGCGGATGGTGTGGCGGCCGGTCGGGCACGGTCTCACCCTGGCCGCGGTGGTCGGGGCCGGCACGGTGGTCTGGCACCGGGCGATCCGATCCATCGAGGCGGGCACCAACGTCGTCGAACCGATCATCGACGACCAGGGTGGTCGGCGCTGGGTCGGCAGGTCGGCCAGCGGTTCGGCGGAAAGCTTGGTGCCGTGGACGAGCCTGGGCCGGGAGGGGCGCCGGCACGTGCTGTTGTATCCGCGGCCGCGGCCGGTCAAGGACCTGCCGGTCGGCCTGCCCGATCTGGCCATCAGCTCCGTGATGGGGGAACCGGCCCAGGCGGAGCCCGCTCTGGTGTACGTCGGCCTGGACAGCGCGTCGAACATCCGGGCCCGGGTGGACCTGGCGCTGGCCGAAATGGACCGGGTCGGCGCCTGGGACCGCTCGCTGATCATGCTCTGCTCGCCCACCGGCTCCGGCTACGTGAACTACTGCGCCACGGCCGCCGCGGCGTACCTGACCAGGGGCGACGTCGCATTCGTCACGATGCAGTACTCCAAGCGGCCGTCGCCGCTGTCGTTGTTCAAGGTCAAGGAGGCACGGGAACAGAACCGGCTGCTCTGGTTGGCGATCAGCGCGCGCCTGCGCGACCGGCCGGGCCGGCGACCCGAGGTGGTGTTGTTCGGGGAGAGCCTGGGCGCGCACACCAGCCAGGACGTGCTGTTGCACTGGGGCACCCTTGGCCCGCAGGCGCTGGGCATCGACCGGGCGCTGTGGATCGGTACGCCGTACGGCAGCGGGTGGATGCACCAGGTCACCGGTTCCCCGCGGCCCGACGTCGACCCGAGCCTGGTCACCATGTTCAACGACTTCGACCAGCTCCTCGACCTGACCCCGGAGCAGCGCGCGGCGCTGCGCTACGTGATGGTCAGCCACGACAACGACGGCGTCACCAAGTTCGGGGTCGACCTGCTCGCGAAGAAGCCGGCCTGGCTGACCGATCAGCGACCGACGATCGAGATCGTGGCCGGCGCGAGTCCGCGCGGCGTGCCGGCCCGGCTGCGGTGGCGACCGATCACCACCTTCCTCCACAGCCTGATCGACATGAAGAACGCGCAGAAGATGGCGGGGTATCGAGCCTGGGCGCACGACTACCGGCCCGACATCGCCCGGTTCATTGCCGAGGTCTACGACCTGCCGGCGACGCCGGAGCAGATGGCGCGGATCGAGCGGGCGCTGCAGGCCCGCGAGGAGATCCGGGACAAGCTGCTGTCGCAGCACCTGGCCGCTATGACACCCGCCGAGTCCCCGGCCTGACGACCCGTTCGCCGGGAGCCGGCCCTGATGTCCGCAGGGCCGTCCGCCAAGAGACCGGCCGGGCCACCCCGCGATCGGCCCCGGCCGGTCTGCGACCGGCACCCGATGCTTCGCAAAACACCGGTACCGGCACGTCGTCGCGGCGGTATCAGTCCGTTATCAAGATATTTGACCGTTTCCGGGACGCGTTGGAGACTGCCGGAATGGGCGTTGCGACGGGCGCCCTGCTCGGACCGATGGTGATCAACGGGGGTCCCACGGCGCTCGCGCCCCGGGACCGCGTCGTCCTGTCGGCGCTGGCCCTGCGTCAGACCGAGGTCGCCAGCATCGAACGCCTGGCCGACGCGCTCTGGGGGCCGACACCGCCACCGTCCTGGCCCAAGGTCGTGCCCGGCTGTGTGCATCGATTGCGGCGGGTGTTGGGAGCCGCGGCGATCGAGACGACGCCGTACGGGTATCGGCTGACCATCGACGGCGACGGGGTGGACGCCCGGCGGTTCGAGAACCTCCTCCAACGAGGACGCGAGCTGCTCGCGCAGGACGATCCGGAGCGGGCGGGGTACACCCTCGGTGAGGCCATCGGCCTCTGGCGCGGGGGAGCCTATCCCGACCTGGATGGTTGGGAACCCGGCCGGATCGAGGCGGCCCGGCTGGCCGAACTGCGGCTGGAGGCGCAGGAATGCCGGATCGACGCCGCGCTGCGGGCCGGGCGGCACGCCGAGGTGCTCGCGTCGGCGCAGGCCGCGGTGGCCGAGGCACCCTTGCGGGAGCAACGCTGGGGTCAGCTGGCCCTCGCCCAGTACCGCTGTGGCCGGCAGGGCGAGGCCCTGCAAACCCTGCGGCGGGCCCGCCGCCTGCTCGTCCACGAACTCGGCCTGGATCCCGGCCCGGATCTGGTCGCACTGGAGGCGGCCATCCTGCGTCAGGAGCCGACCCCTGTCCGTCGAGGCCGCCCGCGCACAGGCCGGCGAGTGTCCGTACCTCGGGTTGGTCGGCTACGACATCGCCGATGCCGACACGTTCTTCGGGCGGGAGTGGGAAGTTGCGGACTGTGTCTCCCGGTTGGTGAACACCGGCGTGCTGGCGGTGGTCGGGCCGTCCGGATCCGGAAAGTCGTCGCTGGTCCGGGCGGGGGTCGGGTCGTCATCGCCCTGCGCGCGGATCGCCTGGGGGATCTGGTCGCCCACCCGACCCTCGCCCGGTTGATCGAGCGTGACCTGTACCTGCTCGGCCCGATGGACGCGGACGCGCTGCGGGCCGCCATCACCGGCCCGGCCGATCGAGCCGGCCTGCTGCTCGAACCCGGACTGGTCGACCTGCTGGTGCGCGAGGTGGAGGGGCAGCCGGGCGCGCTCCCCTTGCTGTCCCACGCCCTACGGCAGACCTGGGAACGTCGGGAGGGTCGGACGCTCACGGTCGCCGGCTATCAGGACACCGGCGGCATCCAGGGGTGCGTGGCCCGGTCCGCCGAAAGTCTGTACGAGTCCCTGACCGAGCCGCAACGTGACCTGCTGCGGCCAATGCTGCTGCGGCTGATCTCCATCACCGACGACGGCGACCCGATCCGGACCCGGGTGCCGCGCCGGCTGCTGCTCACCGACCCCGAGCATGCGCTGATGGTCGAGAAATTGGCCGACGCCCGGCTGGTCACCACCCACCGGGACACGGTTCAGGTCGCGCACGAGTCCCTCGCCCGCGCCTGGCCGCGCCTGTCCGGCTGGCTCGACGAGGACATCGAGGGACAGCGGATCCTGCGCCACCTGACCGCGTCCGCCGAGGCCTGGGAGGGCATGGACCGAGCGGACAGCGAACTGTACCGGGGGATCCGGCTCGATCAGGCGTTGGCCTGGCGGCGCAGCACCGACCCGGACCTGGCGCCGGCCGAGATCGACTTCCTGGACGCCGCAGTGGCCGCGCGCGACGCCGTCCAGCGAGACGTCGAACGACAGGCCCGGCGGCACCTGCGCGCCCGCCGCCGCCGTCGGTGGGTGGTCGTCGGGATGGCCGCCGTCCTGGTGGCGGCGGTGGTCGCCGGGATGCTCGCGGTGCGCCAGCAGTGGCAGCGGGAGGAGGCCGACCTGGCGGCGCGGATCGCGGAGGCCGGCCGGGTGGACGACGCGGCCCGGAGTGCCGCCGATCTCGACACGGCACTGCTGCTGGCGCTGGAGGCGAACCGGATTCACGAATCCCCGGAGACCCGGGCGGTGCTGGCGGACCTGCTGTCCGACCACCCCGCCCTGATCCGCTCGCTGGTCGCACGGGACGTGGTGCGGACGCTGGCCGTCAGTCCCGACGGGGCGACGCTGATCGTCGGCGAGAGCGAGACCGGAAGCTCCTTCTACCGAACCGACACGCTGCAGCGGACGACTGCCACGGCCGTCAACGGCTGGTCCATCGAGTACCGGGCCGACGGGCAGCAACTGCTGCTCGCCGGCAAGGGAAGCGAAGGTCTGGACGAGGGGTCCGACGACCTCACCGCCGCGGTGAGTGACCCGCGGCTGTCCGGCCCCGAGCACCTGCCGTTCAGCGGCAGCGCGGGATTCTGGTTGTACGCCGACGACGTCGCCTACAGCCGGGACGGCCGGTGGATCGCCGTGTATGCCGAGGGCAGCGATCAGCACGGTGATCTCGTCGATGCCCACCAGCTGATCTGGGACGCGAACGCACCCGAAGGGCCAGCCGCGGTCGTCGGCTCGATGACGTCACTCGCCATCGCCCTGAGCCCCGACGGCCGCCTGCTCTACGTGCTCACCCAGCAGCCGGCGCTCGCCGTGATCGATGTGACCACCGGGGCGATCGTCAATTCACATGCCCTTCCGCCGGGTCTGGTGCCGCTGCCGACATTCGACATCAACCCCGCGGAGCAAGGCGGCGACCTGTCCGACATTCTCGAGATCAGTCCCGACGGCAGCGTTGTGGCCCTCGCCGTGGGTGATGATGTGGTCCTGCTCGACTCGGCGACCCTGACCGAACGCCTGCGGTTGCGTGGCGTCCACGGCAGGGTGCTGTCGGTGCGGTTCTCGCCCGACGGTCGGCTGCTGGCGACCGGTTCCGCCGACCGCATGGCCGTGGTGTGGGAGGTGGCCGCCGGGACCGAGGTCGAGCGACTGGCGGGACACGGCGGCCCGGTCCTCGCGCTGGCGTTCTCGCCTGTGGGCGACACGCTCTATACCGGCGGCGCGGACCATCGCGTGCTGGTCTGGGACCTGGCCGGTCCGCGCCGGTTCGTCGCCATGGTCGCCGCCGTGGACGCGCCCTCCTCGCGCGCCGAGATCGCGGTCCCCTCGCCCGATGGTCGCGACATCGTCTTCGTGGGCTCTCCCACCAAGAACGGGAACCTGCAGTTCTTCGACGTCTCCACCGGCGTCCTGGATCCGGCGGTTGCCGACCCGTACGGCGATCCCCTCGCGGTCTGGTTGCCGCCGGAGCACCGGACCGTGGTCACGGCCACTCGCTCGGCCCTGCGGGTGTGGGACCGCAGCAGCCGGCGGATCACCGCCGAGCGGGCGGTCGCCGACGGCAAGGTCACCGCCCTGACGACCACTCCCGACGGGCGGCTGCTGCTGGCCGGCGACCAGGCAGGTGTGCTGCACCGGGTCGACCCGGGATCCCTCGAACCCGTCGGCGAGCCCGTGCGGCTCGACCACCCGATCACCGCCATCGCCGCCGCTCCCGATGCCCGTGCCGTTGCCCTGCTCGACGACATGACCTACGTCCTGGTCGATCTAAACGACGGCCGGGAGCTCCAGCGAGGTGACCTGGGCATCAAACCCGTCGCGGCCGCGGTGTCACCCGACGGTGCTCGACTCGCGGTCGGCGGGTCGCGTGGGGAGATTGGTCTGCTCGATCTGAGTTCCTCGGACTGGATCGCCGCACCCCGGGCGACGCACGGCCTGTACGCGCTGGGCATCGACTTCTCGTCCGACGGCGGGACGTTCACCAGTTCCGCCTTCGACGGCAGCGTCGCGATCTGGAACGGGCTGAGCGGTGAACCGATCGTGGATGTCCCGGTCGGTCGGGATTCCCCGGCCGTTGCCACGATCCTGCCCGATGGTCGCGACGCACTCGTGGCCACCCGCGACGGAGCCGCCTATCGCATCGGCATCGGGTTCGATACCTGGATCGCACACGCATGTGCGGTGGCCGGCCGGAACCTGTCCGCGGTGGAATCGGAGGGTGTCTTCGGCGGCCGGCCGCACCACGACACATGCTCGGCCGGGTGACCGATCCGGTCATCGACACCGGGGATGCGTGACCGGCCCCGCGGGCCGTCCTCGCGACAAACACCGCTCGGGACCGATGAGTCCGGAGCCGATCGGGTGTCCAATGGTTGGGCGAGTCACCGCGGGGCGGTCCTCGCCCTTGGACCGACGTCGACACCTGCCGCGCCGTGGCGGCGAAAGGAGCGTCCGATGACCGGAGTACGGGTCCTGGTGGGCACCCGCAAGGGAGCCTTCGTGTTGACCGCCGACGGCGCGCGTCGTGACTGGCAGGTCAGCGGACCGCACTTTGCCGGCTGGGAGATCTATCACGTCGCCGGGTCGCCGGCCGACCCGAACCGGCTGTACGCGTCGCAGACCAGCGGCTGGTTCGGCCAGGTGGTGCAGCGGTCCGACGACGGCGGACTCACCTGGGAACCGCAGCCAGGCACCTTCAGCTACGAGGGGGAGGTCGGTCCGCACCAGTATTACGACGGGACCCCCCGCCCCTGGGACTTCACCCGGGTGTGGCATTTCGAGCCGACCCGGGACGACCCGGACACCGTGTACGCCGGCGTCGAAGACGCGGCGTTGTTCCGCACCACCGACGGCGGGGCGAGCTGGCAGGAACTGCCCGCGTTGCGGCAGCACCG
>DATDBV010000532.1:0-3645 GCA_036524715.1 Nakamurella sp.
CCGGCCGGGTTTTCTAACCCCGCCGGGACGGTCCCGGGCCGGCCCGCGGGCCGGCCGGCGAGATCGGCGAGCTGGTGGCCGCGACCGTCGGCGTGTGGGCGCGGATCGCCGCGGCCGAACGGGAGATCGGCCTGCCGGCCACCCGGGACGCGGACCCGGGCTTCGCGGCCACCGTGGCCGCCTGGTGCCGGGGTGCCTCCCTGGCCGAGACCCTGGCCGTCGCCGTCAGTGGCGGCACCGACATCACCGCCGGCGATTTCGTGCGATGGTGCCGGCAGGTGGTGGATCTGCTCGACCAGATCGCCGGAGTCGCTGGGCCGGACGTGGCCGCCGTCGCCCGGTCGGCCGTCGGATCTCTGCGGCGCGGCGTGGTATCCCTTGGCTCCGCCTAGGGCTCATCGTGGTTGGATCATCACCAAGCGCCGGGCTCGCGTGATCGGGCGGCGATCGAGGAGGAAGCGATGAGTACCCCACAGGGTGGTCAATCGGGCAGTGGACAGGACGGCTCCCAGTGGTCGGGACAGCAGCCGGGATCCGAGCAGCCCGCCGATTCCGACGCCACCACGGTCTATCGCCCCGGTGACTACGGGATCGCCGACCCGGGCGGTTCGTCGGGTTCCTCGGAACCCGCCGGCTCGTCGTCCGCCGGTCCGAGCGATTACGCGCCACCGACGAGCGTGCAACCGTCCTACGGCCAGCAGCCGTACGGTCAACAACCCTCCTACGGCGGGCAGTCCGGCTACGACCCGTCGTACGGTCAGCAAGGTGCCGGGTCGTCCGGGGGTCAGCAGGGTTACTACCAGCAGCCCGGCTACGGCCAGCCGGATCCGGGCGCCGGCCAGGGTTATTACCAGCAGCCCGGCTACGGCCAGCCGGATCCGGGCGCCGGCCAGGGCTACTACCAGCAGCCGGGAGGCTACGGGCAGCAGCCCGGCGGGCAGGACTATGGGCAGTCCTCGTCGTACGGGCAACCGTCCTACGGCCAGGCGTCCGCCGGATACGGGCAGCAGCCCGGGTACGGCGGCTACCCGGGCGGCCCCTCGTCCGGCGGGTTCCCGGCCACCGCCGAGGCGCCGAAGAAGTCGAACCAGGGTCTGATCATCGCGATCGTCGTCGTGGTGGTCCTGGCCGCGCTGGCCGCGGTGGCGCTGTTCGTCTGGCCGGGCTTCCTGAACAAGAAGGTGTTCGACGAGAAGCAGGTCGCCCAGGGTGTGACGAACGTGCTGACCGGCAACCCGCCGTCCGGGTACGGGCTCGACGGCGTCAGCGACGTGACCTGCCCGTCCGGCCAGCCGGTGCAGGCCGGCACGAGCTTCCAGTGCGATCTGACGGTCGACGGGACGGCCACCAAGGTCACCGTGGTCGTCAAGGACGACAGCGGCCTGTACGAGGTCAACCCGCCGAACTGAGCCGTCGCCCCGTTGGTGTTGATCCCGGCGCAACCCCCCTCGGTGTTGATCATGGGGCGCTGCCGGCGCAACCCCCCCTCGGTGTTGATCATGGGACGCTGCCGGCGACACACCGACGGAATCGGCGACGCGCCGTGTTTCGGCCGGCAGCGCACCATGATCAACTGGCCCCGGGGAGGCTGCCGCGTCGGCCCAGCAGGGCCCGGAGGGGCTCGGTGAACCTCTCCGGGTTGCGGTAGACGTCGGTCGCCGTCACATAGATCACCGTCCACCCGGCGGCCAGCAGCTCTGTGTGCCGTTGGCGATCCCGGTCGAGTGACCCGTCGCCGGCGTGGAAGTCCTGGCCGTCGAACTCCAGCCCGACCCGGGCGCGACGCCACCCATGGTCCAGGTACCGGTTCGTGCCGCCGGGTGTTCGGATCTCGACCTGCAGTTCCGGCGGCGGGAGCGCGGCCGTCAGGATCCGGTAGCGGGTGCGGGACTCCATGGGCGACTCCGCGAGGGGGCTCGCCTTGTCCGCGAACTCCCGGACCGCGAAGATGCCGCGTTGACGGGACGCCCGATCGACCGCACCCAGCAGGCGGTCCTCGGAGACGCCGGCGCGCCGTGCCGCGTCAAGCACCGCAAGGACGTCGATGGGCCGGCCACCGGCAGCAACGTCGACGGCGGCGTCCGCGGCATCGATCACCTGCAGACCGTCGACCTCAACGGTCGGCGCGCGCGGCACGAGCTGGCGGATCACCACGCCCTCGAATCCGCGGATCGATCGACCGGTCGTCGTCGTGACGTACACCTGCGGATCCGTGAGCACTCCGAATCCGTGCAGTTCGGCGGCGGTGGTGTGGCACGCGACCAGCGGCTCGCCGATTCTGGCCTGAGCCCGGAGTATCCGGCAGCGGACGTCGTCCGGCGCACCGACGAGCCGGTAGAAGCGATTGGATTCGCGAGTGATCAACTCATCGTCGCACCATCGCCGGAGCTGCTCCCAGCTGACCGCCGAGCGGGCCTGCTTGGCCGTGAAGCCGCCACCCTGGTTGTGCACGCCGGGCATTCTTGAGAGATCCATGCGACGCACGGTGCGACAATTGCCGCGTAGTCGGGGGCCCGATCCCGCAAATGTGGACAGCTTTCGGGCATGGGGACATCCCGAAGTTGCCGCCCGGCGCAACCCCACCAGGTGTTGATCATGGGGCGCTGCCTGCGACACACCGACGAAATCCGCGACACGCCGATTTTGGGCCGGCAGAACGCCATGATCAACTTCAAGAAAAGGGCGCCTCAGCAGGCCAGGCGGATCAGGGTGGGCCGGTCGGCGGTCAGCGCTGCCTGCACCAGCTCGGTGACGGCGGCGGGGTCGGGGGCGTCGACGCCGTGGGCGCCGCACGCCCGGGCCAGCGCCGGCAGGTCCGGGGTGACCAGGTCGACGCCGATCGGCGGGATGCCGCGGCGGGCCTGCTGGTCCTTGATCTCGGCGTAGCCGGAGTTGTCCACCACGACGATCGGCAGCGGCAGGCCCTGCTCGACGGCGGTGACGATCTCCTGCACCGAGAACATCAGCGCGCCGTCGCCGAGCAGGACCGCGACCGCCCGGTCCGGGTCGGCCAGTTTCGCGCCGATCACCGCCGGCAGCCCGTAGCCGAGGGTGGCGAACCCGGCCATGTACAGGAACTCGCCCGGCCGGTCGGTGTCGAAGAAGTGCGCGCTGCCGAAATAGGTCACCTGGGACGAGTCGCCGGCCAGGGTCGACCCGGCAGGCAGGGCCCGGCGGACGGCGTCGACGACGGGCCGCCACGCCCCGCCGTCGACGATCGCCTCGGCCCGGCAGTCCTCGCGCAACCGGGCGGCCCGCCTGATGGCCGCCGGATCGGCTGCGGAGGAACCGATCTCGGCCAGCAGGAGCCGAAGGGTGGCCGCTGCGTCGCCGGCCAGGTGCAGCTGGCCGACCCGGTTCTTGTCCAGCTGCCCGGGGTCGATGTCCAGCCGGATGACGGTCGGCGTGTCGATGCTGCCCTCCCACAGCTCGGAGTCGCCCAGCTCGGAGCCCACGACCAGCGCGACATCGCCTGCGGCCAGGTACTTCTGGGCGGCCCGCAGGCGGATCGACGCGCCGATGGCCAACGGATGGCCCTCTGCCAGCACCCCCTTGCCGTTGCTGGTCGTGATCACCGGTGCGCCGAGACATTCGGCCCGCGAACGGATCTCGGCGGCGGCGCGGCGGGCGCCGCCGCCGGCGACG
>DATDBV010000533.1:0-4636 GCA_036524715.1 Nakamurella sp.
GCGGGACGGTTCGCCGGGCGCGCGGGCGGGTTTGGTGACAGCGTCCCGAGACCGGGGCCCGGCTCCTGAGCCGGATCCGGTCACCGTCACCGTCGCCCGTCGGGTGGCGGTCGGCCGGGAGGACGACTTCGAAGGGTGGAGCGACGAGCTGACCGCGCTGGCGACCCGGTTCCCGGGGTTCCTGGGGGCCGGGATGCTGCGACCCAGCCGCCTGGGCGACCCGTGGCACGTGGTGTTCCGCTTCGACTCCGCCGAGCACCTGACCGACTGGGAATCCTCGGCGGAGCGGGCGGCCTGGCTGACCCACGGTGAGCATCTGGTGGAATCCACCGACATGCACCGGGTTTCGGGGCTGGAGACCTGGTTCTCGCTGCCCGGCCGGACCGCGCCTGGTCCGCCGAAATGGAAGATGTTCCTGGTTTCCGGCGTCGCGATCTACCTGTCCAACCTGGTGCTCACGTTCACCTACGGCTGGTGGATCGCCGGCTGGCCGACGCCCGTGCGGATCGCGCTGATCTCGTTCCCGGTGACCGCGATCGTCACCTGGTTGGTCATGCCCCGGGCGGCCCGGCTGCTGGCCCGGTGGCTCTACGCGCCGCGCAGCTGACGGTTCGGTGACGTCCCGTCCGGTCGGCGAAGCGTCGATGGCGGAGCCGGACCGCACTCCAGCGGCCGTTTCGGCTGCCCGGACCGCTCGCGCGGAACATCGGGTCGGCCCCGGCGACAGGAAGCTCCGCAACTCTCCGCAAACCGGCACCCTTCGGCCGCCCGGACCGCTCGCGCGGAACATCGGGTCGCCCGCGGCGGACCGGGTTCTCTGCCGGCGGCGGTATCAGGTCGGGGTCGCCATCTCGTCGGCCAGCGCGTCCAGGGCCTTGCTTTCCAGATCCGTCCATCGCCGCACGGCGTCCCGAGCGGTGTCGATCTCGGCGTCGGACAAGGCATGGGCCCCGTCCGCGGTCAGTCGGCTGACATCGATCGGGCCGCCGATGCTGGGGGAGGAGATGCGCAGGGCGTCCAGTACGCGCACCGCGGCCAGGACGCCGACACCGATCGGGCGGTCGGTCATTCGGACGTGCGCGAGCAGGGTGCCGGCCTGCTTGCGCCATCGCCGAGCCGCTGCCGATCGCGTGGAAGCCGACCTCCTCGTATCGACCGATCAGCCCGTGCGGGTCGATGTCGACGATGAGGGGAACCCCGCGCGCGTACCCGGCGATCAGCACGTAGGTGGCCGGCGTCGCCCCCGACGCGCCTTCGCCCGGCACCTCTTCGATGAAGCTTTCGTGATGATGACGCAGCAGCGGGACCACCCGCTCCTGCACCGCGCGTCCGCGCCCAGCACTGCCGCCGCGCACCCGTCGAACATGTCGTGCGCCTCCAGCAGCACCGCGCGGGCACCGCTGCCGCCCCAGGCCGCCGTGTCGCCGAACGGGTGCGGTTTCTGGGCCGGGTAGCTCAGGCCCGGGCGGTGTCGGTGATCTGCGAGTCGGCGGCGAGCACGATTCCGTCGGCGCAGCGGAGTGCGAGAACTACGGCCATCGGATCCTCTCGTTCTCGTGGTCCTGGACCGACGATAGGCGAGCCCCGCGCCCATTGGGTGCGCCCGGCCGTCGGCGCGGCCGGGGGTCGCGGGGGTAGGAAGGAGTCATGCGGATCGCCGTCGTCGAGCACCGACGCAAGGTGTCGCCGTCGACCCGTCGGGCGTTGCGGACGGCCGTCACCGACGCCGGGCTGGAACCAGTGTCGTGGCTCACGGTGCCCAGGGCCCGCAAGGCACGGGACGCCGCCGCGGAGGCGGTTGCGGCGGGAGCGGGCACGGTCCTCGTCTGCGGCGGTGACGGCACCGTGCGGGCCGCCGCCGACGCACTGGCGGACACCGGGGTGGCCCTGGCGGTCCTGCCGACGGGCACGGCCAACCTGTTCGCCGGCGGTCTGGGGTTGCCGGCCGAACCCGCCGCAGTGGTGGAGCTGATCGTGTCCGGAGCCCGGCGGGTCCTGGACACCGGGCTGTGCAACGACCGCACCTTCACCGTGATGGCCGGCGTCGGACTTGACGCGGCCATGCTCGACAAGGCCGACGCGGCCAAGGGATTGCTGGGCAAGAAGCGGCTCGGGGCCTTGTCGTACTTCTGGGCGGGCGTCACCGAGGCGCACGGGCAGAAGCCGTTCGACGTCGACGTGACGGTTGACGGCGCGCAGTTCTTTCGCGGTCCGGCGACGTGCGTGCTCGCCGGCAACCTGGGGGAGTTGCCGGGCGGGATCAGCGCCTTCCCCGACGCGTCGCCGACCGACGGCCTGCTCGACGTCGGAGTGGTCACGGCCGAGGGTCTCCGGGACTGGGCGGCGCTGATGGTCAGCTCGGCCCGCGGTCGCCAGGAGTCGTCGCCGCACGCACAGCTGGGCCGCGGTCGGGAGATCGACGTCCTTCTCGACGGCGAGCACCGCATCGAATTGGACGGCGGGACCAAGGGCACCAGCGACCACCTCCGGATCCGGGTCCGGCCCGCCTCGCTCGTCGTCCGTGCGCCGTCCTGACCGTTGGTCAGCTCCGACCAGGGGCGAGGCCCCACGGCCGTGCGGTGGCGGGATCCCCGAGACGCTGGGCCCGCCCGCCGAACGTCACGGCGCAGACCACGAACCAGCCGTAGCCGATGATGAGGCCGGCCACCACGTCGGTCAGCCAGTGCACTCCCAGCACGGCCCGGCTGGCCGCCACCCCGAACGCGACCAGCGCGGCGAGAGCGGCCGCGCCGGCCCGCACCGCCCGCCGGCTCCCTCGGGTGAACACCAGGGCGAGAGCGGGCCACACGGCCGCCGCCGCCGCGGCATGCCCCGACGGGAAGGACGGTCCCTCCCACCCGACCAACTGCAGAACGTCCGGACGGGCCCGATCGACGATCTCCTTCAGGCCGTTCACGATCAGCTTCTCGCCGACGATCACCGCGCCGAGGAAAGCCAGGACATCGACCCGGCGATGCCGGGCGAAGTCGATGCCGCCGACCACCACGAGCGCGACGACGAGCACCATCGTGTCGCCGAGGTACGTCAGCACGAGGAACGTCTGGACCGAGCGGGGATCGGCGTTGGTGGCTCCCCACGCGGCGACATCGTCGTCCAGGACGGCGAGACCGGTCGGGCCGCCGACCATGTCGAGCAGGAGGCCGGTGGCCAGGCCGACCGCGAAGACGGCCAGGAGCGACACCGAGAGCGCCAACCCGCCGGCGGTGCGCCGGTCGAGCCGCTGCCGCACGAACCGCCGCAGGCGCGGGCGGCGAGCCAGCCACCCGACGACCACACGCTCCCCGTCGGCGGGGTCGATCGGGTCCGGCAACGACCGGGCCGCCGACAGGACGAACACGATCACGGCGGCGGCGACGGCGACGGCCACCACCGCGAGGGTGACGGTCACCGTTGATCCGGCGTCGAACGGAGCCGGCCGGGCCGCGCGATGAGGTAGACCACGAGCACGCAGACGGCCCCCAGGACGAGTCCGCCGATCGTGTCGGTGAGGTAGTGCACGCCGCGGTACATCCGGCTGAGGCCGACGACGATCGGCACCGCGATCACCACGGCGACCGTGACCGCGCGGATCCAGACCCGGCGGGTGTGCTCGAAGATCACGATGGCGATGGCGGCGTACGCCGCGGCCGCCGCGACATGACCCGAGGGAAAGCTGGTGTCGACCGACACCTCCTCCAGCGCCGGCACATCGGGTCGCGGCCGGCCGACGAGCCAGGTGACGGTGATGAAGACCGAGGCCTCCAGGATCAGCGCAAAGGCGACCAGGAACGGCTCGCGCCAGGAGCGCAGCACCGCCAGCAGGACCACGGCGATCACCGCCGTGACGATCACCTTGACCAGCGTTTCGGCCAACAACGACCCGGCTTGCGACAGCTCGTCGAGCTGGGGCGTGCGCCGCTCGACGAGCCATTGGGCGACGTGCCGGTCCAGCACATCAACCGGGCCGCCGGCCAGCGGCCCGGTGAGCAACAGCCCCAACCCCGTCCACACCGCCGTCAGGCCGAGGAAGGCGAGCAGCAGCCGGCCGGCGATCGGGAGCGCGGTCTGCCGCAGGGCGCGGCGGAACCGGCCGGCCCGGGTATCGGGCCGGCGGTCGCGCGGGGTCTCGGCCGGAGCCGTGTGTGCTCGGTGCACAGGGTGTGGGTTCCCGTTCGGCCGCCCGCTGCCTCGATTTGCCACCTTCCGCCCCGACGGGATCGATTCAGTAGGGTGGAAAGTGGCAAACTCGCCGAACGTGCCCGGGTCGGGCGTGGATCGCTCGGGTTCGGCAAACTAGGAGTTGCCGGATCGACGACGTCCCGCCCGGTCGGCGAAAGCGTCGAGGGCGTCGAGGATCTCGCGGGATTGCCACATCCGGTTGCGCCGCAGCCCGGTGAACTCGGTGAGCACGCCGGCGTCGACGAGCCGGTCGATCGCGGTGCGCGCGCTGTATGCCGGGATCTGCAGCTCGCGGGCAACCAGGTCGGCGTCGATGACGGGTCGGCGCAGCATCAGATCGGCCAGGCGCCAGGCGGCGGCGTCCCGCCTCATTCGGATGCTGTCGTGCCAGGTCCGACGGATGTGTGCGATGTCGTCGGCCAATTGACGGCCATTGGCCACGGCCAGGAGCGACGCC
>DATDBV010000534.1:0-3092 GCA_036524715.1 Nakamurella sp.
ACGTATCGTGAAGTCGTGCCGAAGTGGACGTCGCCCGACGCCGGTGACGTGACACCGAGCAGCCTCGAAGAGCAGCGCGATCCGTGGTCGGTGACGGCCATCGTGATCGCCGCCGCGGCCATCGCCGGGTGCGTGGCCGCGGCGCTGGCGGCGATCGTGCCGGCCCGCGCGGAGATTCCCGGCCTGCCGACGGCCGGCGAGTTCACCGCGCTGGCGCTGCCGGCGGTGAAGGCCATCGTCGACTTCTCGGCCGCACTGACCGTCGGTTGGCTGCTCGGCGCGGCGTGGCTGGCGCCGGCTCAACGCAATGGCTTCCTCGACGTCGGCGGCTATCGGGCGATCAGGGCGGCCTCGCTTTCTGCGACCGTGTGGGCCGTCGGCTCGTTCGCGCTGATCCCGCTGATCCTCTCGGACACGCTGGGCCGACCGGTCGACCAATCCCTTTCGGCGGACTGGGTGATCAGCGGCATCTCGGCGCTCAACAGCGTGCGGGCCGCGCTCATCGCCGGGCTCGCCGCGCTGCTCATCGCCATTCTGGCCCGGGCCGTGTTGCATCCGGGATGGGCGGCCGTCCTGCTGGTTCTCGCGTTGGTCGCGCTGGTCCCGCAGGCCGACTCCGGGCACTCGGCGTCGTCCGGTGACCACGACGTCGCGGTCGACAGCATGATCTACCACCTGGTCGGCATCAGCCTGTGGGTCGGCGGGCTCGTCGCGTTCCTGGGCCTGGCCCGGCAGCGGATCGACCATCTGGAGGTGGCCGCGCGGCGCTACTCGTCGATCGCCCTCGTCGCATTCGTCGCCGTCGCGGTGTCCGGCCTGGGCAACGCCTGGGTGCGGATCAGCTTCCTGTCGGACCTGTGGACCACCCCGTACGGCCGCCTGGTGCTGCTCAAGGCCGGGCTGCTCACCGTGCTCGGCGTCATCGGCTACCTGCACCGCCGGCGCACCCTGCCGGCGATCGCCCGGGGCGAGCGGCGACCGCTGATCCGGCTCGCGGTGGTCGAGGTGGCCATCATGGCTGCGACCATCGGCGTCGCCTCCGCGCTGGCCCGCACGGCGACCCCGCCCCCGACCGGCGTGGCCCCCGGGAACCTCGAACTCACCTTGGGTTACTCGCTGGACGGGCCGCCGACCGCGTGGAACCTGTTGACCGACTGGCGGTTCGACGTTCTGCTGGGCACCGCCGCGATCGCCGCCGCCGTTCTGTACGTGCTGGGCGTGCGGCGGCTGCGCCGCAACGGGGTGCGCTGGCCGCCGGGGCGCACCACCGCGTGGCTGGTCGGCTGCGCGATGCTGCTGGTCGCGACGTCGTCCGGGCTCGCCCGTTACGGGGCGGCCCAGTTCTCCATGCACATGATCGAGCACATGGTGCTGGGCATGGTCGCGCCGATCCTGCTGGTGCTGGGCGGGCCCGTCACGCTGGCCCTGCGGGCGTTGCCGGCCGCGCGTCGGGATGGCGTGCC
This sequence comes from Nakamurella sp., assembly GCA_036524715.1. Classification (GTDB taxonomy): domain Bacteria; phylum Actinomycetota; class Actinomycetes; order Mycobacteriales; family Nakamurellaceae; genus Nakamurella. The sequence goes on from DATDBV010000534.1 coordinate 1,464, forward strand.
CGGGCTGCGGGAGGGCATCGTCTCGGTGATGCACAGCCGGTTCGTCCGGTTCGTCACCCACCCGATCGTCGTGTTCGTGCTGTTCGTCGTGTCGTTCTACTCGCTCTACTTCACCTCGCTGTTCGCAGTGATGATCACCTCGCACGTCGGGCACGTGTGGATGAGCATCCACTTCATCGTCGTCGGGTACCTGTACTACTGGGTGATCATCGGCGTGGATCCGGCGCCGCGGCAGCTGCCGCCGTTCGTCAAGCTGGCGATGCTGCTGGGCGCGCTGCCGTTCCACGCGTTCTTCGGTCTGGCCCTGATGAACTCGCACACCGCGATGGCCGCCGACTATTACGCCGGGCTGGGCCTGCCGTGGGCGACCGATCTGGTCGCGGAACAGCGGCTGGGCGGCGCGATCGCGTGGGGGGCGACCGAGATCCCGATCATCATCGTGCTGATCGCGTTGCTGTCGCAGTGGGCGCGGAGCGACGAGCGGGAGGCCCGGCGATCGGACCGCAAGGGCGACCGGGGGGCCGACGAGGAACTCGACGCCTACAACCGGATGCTCGCCCAGCTCGCCGAGCGGGACAAGGGCGGACAGTGACGCGGGAATCACGGCTGGTCGTGCGACCGGAGGAGTCCGCGGATGCGCCGGCCGTGCAGGAGATCATCGCGGCGGCCTTCGCGCCCACGGGCGGCGTGGTGATCGAGGTAGGTCTGAACGACGAGCTGCGCCACGACCCGGATCGGATCCCCGAGCTGTGCCTGGTCGCCGAGCGTGACGGCACGGTCGTCGGTCAGCTGACCAGCAGCTACGGCGTGCTCACCGATCCGGCGGGTGGCCCGGAGCGTCGGCTGGTCGGCGTCGGCCCGGTGGCGGTCCATCCGGCCGACCAGGGGACCGGGGTGGGCCGGGCGATGCTGGCGGACCTGATCGACCGGGCGCGGCGGGCCGGCGAGCTTGCCCTGGTGCTGCTGGGCGACCCCGCGTTCTACGGACGGTTCGGCTTCCACCCGGCCGCCGAGGCCGGCATCGCCGCCCCGGATCCGAAATGGGGCGTGCACTTCCAGGCGCTCGTCATCGCCACCGAGACGGAGGTGTCCGGCCGCTTCGTCTACGCCGCACCCTTCGGCCGGTTGTAGGAACGCCGGCGGCGGCGGCGCGCGCTGTCGCGTTCAGTTCAAAGTTTCCACCGCGAGTGGCGTGGTCTCGGGAGGTCCGCAAGGTAGACACGGACACGATCATCGAGATCGTCCAGTTCAACTCTGCATATTCGAGCACAGCCCGCCGCCCGGCCGTGTGCCCCGACATGAGCCGATCTCGAATGACACCGCGGCCAGCCCGGCCCGGCGCTGGCTCAAACAACCGTGGTCACGCACCAGATTCCTCAGCCCCGTCTGCCCAGGTGTCACGTTGCGATGCGCAGCTTTGATCTGGACAGCGAAGCTTTGCCTGCAGCTTTGACCTGGACAACGCAGGGTTCACCCGGAGAGGTCACGCGCCCGCCGACTGAACCCGGCGTTTGTCCACATGTCCGAATTCCATCCACATTCCTAGAATGCCGGTGGTCGCGGCGACCGTCTGCTGGCAGCGTCGTCGGTAGCCGCCGGACCACCCGGTCCGGCCCACGACCGAGGGGC
>DATDBV010000535.1:0-7819 GCA_036524715.1 Nakamurella sp.
GTCATCCGTCCAGGACGATCGACCAATCCACCCGGACGCCTAATTGTCGGCCAGCTCCTCGAGCAGGTAGCGGATCTCCCCCGGCGCGTACCAGGCCAGGTCGAAGTCCTCCGCCGAACCGAGGGTGAACTCGGCGTCGCCGTCGCCCAGGTCCGCCGCATCGATCATGGCGGCCGCGGCGGCCACGGCGGTCGCTGCGTCGGCGCCGTCCACGTGCACGGAGGCGACCTGCCGCCAGGCCACCGGCCCACCGGTCACCGCGACCGCCGCCCGGTCCGCCTCCGGACGAGGGATCGCTTGCGATTCGTCGACGTCCGCGGCCACCACCACCCGCAGCGAGGGCTCGTCCGGGCCGGCGGCGCCGAGCAGCCGCAACGACGCCCGGGAGGCGTCGAGCATGGCCAGGTACTCCAGCTCCTCCTCCGTCCAGCCCGGGTACTCCGACCGCAACGAGCCGGTCACGGCGAACGCCACCCCCGACCGCACGGGGACGTGGCCGACGGACACGGCGGCGCGCAATCCGGACACGGTGCTCGGCAGATAGATCCTCACGAACTGGACCGCGAGCGCCGGGACCGGGTCGGCCTGGCCCCGGGGCCGGTGGCCGACACCGTTGACCGGATCTCGTCCACCGCCTCGGCGATCTGAGCGGCGAACTCCTCCACGTCCGGCACCGCCTCGCGGTCCGCGGTGATGCCGAAGAACACCCCACCGTTGTAGGAGGTGCACGACACGGCCAGGGCGTGCCCGACGGTGAGCGGCGCGACCGGATACATCGCCACCACCGGGTAGCCCGCCGCATACAGCGGGACCTGCGGCCCGGGCACGTTGGTGATCAGCAGGTTGTACGTGCGCCTGGACAGCTGGCCGGCCACCCGAGCGCCCAGGGCGTGCAGGGTCGGGGGCGCGAAACGGCCCAACTCGACCAGCGCGTCCGCGGCCACCTGTTGACCGGAATCCACGTGCGGTCCCATCGCGAAGGACACCTGATGCAAGCGCATGGCCGGGCTCGGCTCGGCGATCGGCAGGTCAACCAGGTAGGACGCCACCGTCGTCCCGGCGTCCTCCCCCGAGGCGGGCGCGATCGAGACGGGGACCATCGCGCGCAATGACGTCTGCGCCGTCACGGCCTCGCCCCGGGACAGCAGCCACGAGCGCAGCGCACCGGTGATCACCGCGATGATCACATCGTTGATCGACCCGCCGTGGGCGCGCCGCACCTGCTTGAAGTCGCCCAGGTCGGCGCGCACACTGGCGAACCGGCGCAACCCGCTCTTGGCGTCGTTGAGGGGTGAGCGCGGCGCCGGGCTCACGGTGTGCCACACCATTTCCAGCGCATGGCCGGCCGCGCCGAGTACCTTGCCCATCACCGCGCCCGCGTCCTGGGCGAACAGCCGGGCCACGTCGAGCATCTCGGAGGGTCGCGCGGTCAGGTCGCTGACGGCGTCGACGACCAGGTCGATGTCGTTGGGCGGCGGGTTCGGGATCCACGGCGTGTCCGGCAGGTCCCGCGATCGCTTGTTGACGTCCAGGATCGCGGCGGCCACATCGACCGCACCGATCCGGTCCATGATCGCGTGGTGGGTCTTGTTCACCAGGGCGACCCGTCCCCCGGTCAACCCCTCGATGACGTAGACCTCCCACAGCGGGCGGCTGCGGTCCAGGGGCCGGGAGATCAGCCGGCCGACCAGGTCGTCGAGCTCGATCTCGGTACCCGGTTTGGGTAGCGCGGACCGACGGACGTGATAGGTGATGTCGAAGTCCTCGTCGTCGACCCACACCGGTCGGGCGAGCCGGCCCGGCACGAACCGGACCTTCTGCCGGTACCGGGGCACCAGCGAGAGCCGGGACTCGATGAGATCGACGATCGTCGAGTACTCGAACTCGGGGCCGTCCGGGTCGGGCTGCAGAATCGCCACCCCGCCGACATGCATGGGGATTCCCTCGTCCTCCGCGTAGAGGAACGACGCGTCCGTGGCGGACAGCCGGTCGGTCATCCCGTCATCGTGGCACAGTGCTTGATTCGTCACCGCTCACCGGCGCCGGGTGCGGCACGACCGGCCGCTCGAAGAGCTGGGCCAGTCCGGCCGCGCTGAAGCAGGCGGCGCCGAGCGCAGTACCCCAATTGATCACCCAGACGCTGATCGCCGCACCCGTGACCGGCCGCACGAACGCGGCCAGGCCGGAGAGCATGAACAGCCAGGACCCGATCTGGTTGACGATGACGATCCACCAGCCCAGCGAGGAGGTCATCAGCCGAAGCCGACCGTGGCACACCTCGATGATGCCGATGTGACCGGACACCAGGAACAGGATGCAGCCGACCATCTCCGGCGCCCAGATCAGCCGGTTCTCCTGTTGGACGTCCAGGGCCATGAATGCGTCGAGAAGACTGATCGCGAACGCCAGGGTGCCGCAGAACAGGACGAAGGCCGCGACCCAGCCTGGTCGTTTCGGCTCGTAGGCCCACCAGCGCCAGGGTTGGGCGGCCAGGGCGCCGTCGGCGCCGATCCGTCGGGGCGAGTTGATCTCCTGCACCAGGGCGGCGTAAGCGCCAGTGGAAAACCAGAACCCGCCGATCAGGAACGTCCAGTCGATGGTGGCCACGGTCGCGGCCTCGTACTGGGCCATCAACGCGCCGATCGTGAACAGGCCACCGCCCAGGAAGAAGGACAGGCCGGACAGGTCGTTGCAGCGGCGCAGCCTGACCGCCACCGCCGGCCGCGCCATGATCCGCTCGATGATCCCGTTCCGGATCACCTCGATGAAGCCGCGTTTGCGGGCCTGCCGGGATTCCCAGGTCACGGTCGATCCGTCGGGATGCTCCCACCGCAGCCGGCTGATCAACGGGCCGCGACCGCCGGTCTGCCGGACCTGGGCGTCCGCCGGTACTTCGAAGACGTCCTGCGCGCTCACCCGACCATCCTGATGCACGGTCGCCGAGCTGGAATCACCCGGTCCGGGTCACCGGTTGGCGCGCACCGGGAGTCGGGACACGGACCGGGCCAGGTCGGCGACGGCGGCGCGCAGCGGCGACCTGGGGGCGGCCTCGACCAGGGGGACACCCCGCCGCCAGGCCCGATCGGTCGCCGGCCGGTCCTCGGGCAACCGGGCGTACACGTCCAAACCGGCGAAGCGGCGTACCGCGGCCTCGGCCTCGGCGGTCGATCCGACCGCGGGCCGACACCGGTTGAGCACCACCCTGGGCACCGCGTCCGGCACCACCTCACCCAGTTCGGCCAGGCCTCGGACCAGTCGCTCGAGCCCGGGCGGGTCGCAGGAGCCGACCGCCAGCACCACGTCGGCCTCGGCCAGCAGGGTCAGCGTGGCGCCGTTGCGGCGCGGCGCCCGGGTGTCGAACGAGATCTCCTCGTCGGCCTCGATGGCGAAGGCGCAATCGACGACGGTCAACGGCGCCATCTCCCGACCCGCGTCCAACACCAGTGGGATGGCCGACGGGCGGACCTCCGGCCATCTGTCGGCCCGGGCGATGCCGGTGAGCAGGCGCAGGTCATCGCCCAGCGACCAGCACAGCGACGCCAGTGCGCCCAGGTCCAACTGCCCGGCCGCGGCCAGCCGACATGCCCCGGCCAGCCCGGGCGACTCGTCGAGCAGGCCGAAGGCCGAGGACACCACCCCGCCATAGACGTCGCCGTCCACCAGCAGCGTCGGCACGCCCTGCCCGGCCGCCTCCACCGCGAGATTGGTGGCCACCGTGGTCCGGCCGGGTGCACCGGTCGGCCCCCAGACGGCCACCACCGAACCGCGCGCCGGCGGGCCATCGGGGATCTCGACGTCCGTTCCCACCGTCGTCGGCGGCAGGGCGGCGCGCAGATTGGCAGCCGACAGGGTTACCGGCTCGGCATCACCGAGCTCGACGACCGCGACCCGGGCGGCGGCGACCAGTGCGTCGACGCCGGCGTCGTCGGCCACCAACGCAGAGATGCCGATCCGCAGCAGCCGGGTGCGGGCGTTCTCGTCGGCGGCCGGGTGCACGCCGACCACGGCCACCCCGGACGAGCGCAACCGGGTCACCACCTCGGTGTCCAGCCGTCGCAGGTCCGCCGACACCACGGCCACCGCGGCCTGACCGGTGGTGGCGACCGCCAGCACATCGCCGATGTCCACGCAACGGCGCAGCACCGTCATCGGCGAACCCGGCCGGTCCAGCGCCGCGACCAGCTCGTTCTCCCAGCCCTGGCCGCTACCCGCGGTCAGCAGCCCCTGGCTCATGATCCGCTGACCAGCACGACGATCGCATCTCCGGTCGGCAGCACCCGCACGAGCTCGTCGGCGACGTCCGTGGGCAGCAGCACCGACACCTGGTACCGGTTGGACGTCGCGCCGGACAGCCCGCCGGAGGCGGGTGCGCTCACCGATTGCACGGTCAGGTCGCGGCCGATGAGCTCGGTGGTGGCCGCCGCCGCCGATCCCGGCGTGCCTTCCTGGGTCAGGTACAGATCGATGGTCGAGCCGTGGGCGACGCCTGGCGGCATGTGCTCGGGCGCCACCGCCACCGCGACCAGCCGGCCGCTTCCCGTTTTTTCCACCGCGGACCCGGCCAGCAGCTCCCCCGCGCCCAGCGGCGTGACGAGCGTCATGCCCTCCGGCGACTCGGCACCTGGCGAAAGGTAGGCACCGGCCTGCTCGCCGAGGTTCACCTCGACGGCGGTCAGATCGCCCGGACCGATGACGGTGCCCGCGGCCAGGCTGTGCTGCGCCGCCCACACCGGAGCCGTCTGGGATCCCACGGCCATCACCCGGGCGCCGACGACGATCGCGGCGATCACCAGCAGGATGCCGCCGACCACCCGGACGTTGAACCACTTCGGGCGGGACATGCGCCGCGGCGACGGCGCGGAGGGCATCACCATGGCCGTGCCTCCCTGTCCGTGTGTCGCGACCTGTGCCACACTCTGCGTGGCAAACTACATCATCATTGGTCAAGCTTCGTCAAAACAGTCCAACGGTGACCGATCACCCATATCGGTGACGGATCGTCGTCGTCCTGATCATCGCACTGACATCCAGAAGGGAAGTCGGGTCGTGGCCTCGGAACGGTTCCTCACCCTCGCCGACGTCGCCGAGATCCTGAACATCTCGGCATCACAGACGTATGCGCTGGTCCGCAGCGGGGATCTGCAGGGCATCCAGATCGGCGGACGCAACCAGTGGCGGGTCGAGCGCGCCAAACTCGAGGAGTACATCGAACAGGCATACAAGCGCACGGCTACCAATCTGAACGAGTTGCCGACCACCATGCCCAGCGACGCGTGATCGGCCGACCCTCTCACCCCAACGGCATGGCCCGCACCAGCAGGATCGAGCGCAGCGGTACGAGTACCACCGACCGCACCGCACCGGCCCGGCGCGGTTCCCACGCGGCGTGCAGGGCGATTTCCAGGAAGTCCGCACCGACCCGGTCGATCGTGCCGGTCAACTCGCCGGACGCGACGGCCGCCGACGTGATCGACCCCGAGTCACCGGTCCAGCCGAGCAGAGCCAGCAGGACGGGCGCGCGATCCCGGGCCAGCGCCCGTAACGCATAGCGCAGATCCAGCCTGAGCTCCAGGCCGGACGGCGCCTGTCCGGTGGTTGCGGTCAGGCCGTGCATGACGGCCACGGACCGCAATGGCACCAGGCAGTCGCGGGCGGACCCCTCGGTCACCAGCAGCCAGTCCGGACCGACGGAGCGCAGCAGGCCGCCGACCCTGGCCCCGCCCACCAGCCGAGCCTGGACCGGTTGATCCAGTGCGCCGGCGAGGCGCTCCAGCGCGGTGATCGAGCCGCCCGCCACCCGTTCACGGTCGGCCGATTCCGCCTCGGCCTCCTCATCGGCCAGCTTCTCGAAACGCGCCTCGAGGTCGGCGAACAGCCGCTCCCACCGCATGCATCCACCCTGCCGAACAGCACCATGACGGTCAAATCGGTGATCAACGATCTCGTCGTGACTTGACAGAACCTGTCGCTCTCGTTTTCACTTCAAACCATGGCAAACGCAGTCAAACGCAATGACTCGACGTCGAGACAGTGGTCGGCCCGGTTGACCCTGCTGTGGTGCGTGGGCGTCCTGGCCGTTCTCGTCACGCAACTGCCCCACCCGGCTCAGGTGCTCGACGTGTTGACCGGGTCGGCCCCCACCCCGATCGGAGCCGGTTCCCCGCTCGCCGCGGTGCAGTCGATCCTGCTGATGACGGTCGCCCTGATCGCGTGGCTGCTCGTCGGCTGGGCGCTCGCCGTTCTCCTGGTGGGCGCCATCGCCCGCCTCCCCGGGCGACCGGGGCGCCGGGCGCGGCGCCTGCTGCCCAGGATCGCCCCGGCCTCGATCGGCCGACTGGTGGCCGCCGCGGTCGGTGTGTCCCTGATGGCCGGCACCGCCGCCTGCGCGGCACCCGGCGGGTCCAGCGCGGCCGGCGGTGTACCGGCGGCGGTGGCCGGTGCGGACCCCACTACCGCCTCTCCCAGCCCCCGCGCCGACGACGGCGACGGCGTACACCCAGGGTCGATCACGATCGACTGGCCGGACCCGGCGCCGTCGACCACTGCTTCCGGCCCGACGTCCGCCGCGCCCGCGGCACCGACGACACCGACGACACCGACACCGACGACATTTGCCCCCACGACGGCGCCCACGACGGCGCCCGCCGCCGGCTCCGGCACGGTGTCGGACCCACCGGCCGCGGAACCGACAGCGACATCTGAGGCAGGGACATCTGAGGCAGGGACATCTGAGGCCGCGACATCTGAGGCCGCGGCCACCTCGGAGGCGACACCGCAAGTCAGTGCATCGACAACCCCGGATCCCCCGCCGGCGTCGGATCCACCGGTGTCGGATCCCCCGGCATCGGAACCACCCGACGCCGGCCCCGTCGAGTCGGTGACGGTTCGACCCGGAGATTCGCTCTGGCGGATCGCCGCCCACTCTTTGAGCGCCGGCGCGACCGAATCCGATATCGATAATGCCTGGCGCGCTTGGTATTTCGCCAATAAGCCGGTGATCGGCGACGATCCCGACCTGATCGTCCCTGGGCAGTCGCTGGTGGCTCCCGCGCCCGGCGGGCAGGTGCGGTCGTGACCGCGGCGGTGGCCGGGTCGGACCCGCGCCCCGACCGGCCCTATCTGGCCCCCGTCCCGGACACCGAGCCACCGTTCGACCCGGACCTGGACGCACCGACCGGACGACCGCGCCGTTCCGGTTCGCGACCGACCTCCCGGACGGCCTCGAGCGGTCTCGGGCGGACCGGTGCTCCCACTGCCCTGCTCACGGTTCCGACATCGGTTGCCTGCGAGGCGGTCCCGTCGTGGTCGGCCGATGCCGACGTCGGCGTCCGGAGAACGGCGACCGCGCAGCTACCACCGGCCCGGCGGGCCGCACATGTCCTCGCGACGGCCCTGGTGGAGGTGCTGTCCGGCCGACGACCCATCGGGCAACTCCGGGTACACACCTCGCCGGGGGTGTTCGCCGGTCTGGCGGTTCGCACGCCCCGCGGATGGGGGGCCCCGACCCAGGTGAACTCGGTGCGGGTCTGCCAGCCCGCGGACGGCGTGGCCGAGATCTGCGCCACCGTCCGCGGCACTCGGCGGGTGCTCGCGATGGCATTCCGCATCGAGGGGGTCGACGGACGGTGGCGGATCACCGCGCTGGACCTCGGCTGACCGGTCGACAGATCCGCCGGTTGAGGGTCCTACAGGCCCAGCAACTTGCCCTTGGCGGCAGAGAACTCGGCATCCGAGAGCACGCCGGCTTCGCGCAGCTTGGCCAACTGGGCGATCTGCGAGACCAGGTCGTCTTCACCGCCGGCGGCCGGCTCCGGCGCCG
>DATDBV010000536.1:0-19527 GCA_036524715.1 Nakamurella sp.
GGTCCGCTGACCCAGGCCGGACAGGGTGGCCACCGGCGCCGAGACCCAGGGGGTGCGAACTCCGCCGATCGCGATGCCGGCCCGGTCCCTGGCCAGCCGCAGCGGCTGAAAACGCCTCGTCGCCAGGACGTCCGCGGAGGCGGGGGCCACCCCGTCGACGACCCATCGACGCAGTCCTTCCACTGCGGCCTGCAGCACGTAATGCAACTGCGGCCCGCTGTTGCTCGGCCCGGAGGTGTGGAAGCCGGCCGGGTTGTTCAGCGGACGCAGCTTGTGCCGCAGGGCGTCCGTCGGCAACGAACCGTCGTCGAAGAATCCCGCGCGCATTCCGTACGAATCGAAGTGCGCGGCACCGGCGAGCTCCCAGAGGCGGAACCCGTCCCCGTCCCGCTGCCGGGCCAGGCCACTGCCCAGCAGCACGACATCGGTTTCCCCCTGCAGCGTCAGCACGGGAACCCGTGCGTCCGGGCGGATGCGATGCCCGGGCAGGGCCGGCTGCCAGTGCCGGATCAGGTCGGTCATCAGGCGGCGCGGGTCGAGCAGGGTGCCCTCCACCCACGCCCCGCGGACGCCGCGTCCGTGGATCAGGAAGCCGTCGACGACCTGGGCGATCGGATCGATGGCGTTCACGTACGTGGTCAGGTACATCGCCGACTGCGACGTTCCGGTACCCAGGACGGTCCTCGGGCGGAGCCCGCGCAGCGGCCCGTCCGGGCGACGAACGGCGGCGGCGGCCTGGCTGAAGATGTCGTAGGAGTACGCGTCGCCGGGATGACTGAGCACGGCGTAGCGTTCCGGGTCGACCTTCTGCAGATGATCGCCGCGCAGGAAGCCGCCGCCACGGATCCCCGCGTGCTGGACCGAGACGCCCACCCAGACGGCGTCGGACCGCATCAGATGCCGGTGCGTGTACAGCCATTCGGCCGGGATGTCCTGCCCGTAGGTGACGTTCAGCCACTCCACGAGCACCGTCCCGTCGAACCGGCCGGGATCCGCCGGGCGCACCACGACCAGGCGGGTCACGAAGTCGGCCGTCCCGGCCGGTCGGGCGTCCCAGCGGCCGTCGGGCCGCAGGGCGCCGGGCGAGGAGAACGAGCGCGCCGTGCCGCGCAGCAACCACTCCTGCACCTCGTATCCCAGCGCGCCCAGGTCGTAGCCGGCCAGCCCGATGGGCGGCCGACCGGTCAGGGGTCCTTCGACGGTGATGTGCTGCACAATGCGCCTCCATCGGACGGATTGCCGCGGTGGCCGACAAACCGGGCCTATCTGAACCTGGGGATGAGTATATGTTCACTTGTGCGTTCGCGCCACGCCCTCGGGCGAACTGATCACGCCCTGTGCAAGGGCTGCCGGAGCGGCTATCGTCCTGATCGGGCAGTCGTCGTGAACACCGCGGCAGAAAATCATTGTTCACGGATTGGGCGAGCCAACGCCGGCTATCGCCCTTGAAAGGGAGCGGGAGCCATGATCATCGAGCAAGCAACCCACGTCCCCAGGCAGGTGCTGGACGAGGCACTGTCGCTCGGCTACACCGCCCGGACCGGGCTGATCATGATCCAACCGCCGGGACGGTTGCTCAAGTTGGTGTGGGCCTACCAACGCTATGGGTTGATCGGCGCGACCGTCGTGCTGGCCGGTGAACGCTACGGGGACCGCCCGGCGATCATCGACGAGCGAGGCACGCTGAGCTACCGCGAGCTCAACCGCAATTCGAACGCGCTGGCCGGTGCCTGGCGGGCCCGCGGACTCGGCCCCGGTGAAGGTGTGGCGATCATGGCCCGCAACCATCGTGGCCTGCTCGAGGCGCTGTTTGCCGCCGCCAAGTGCGGTGCCCGCATCATCCTGATGAACACCGACTTCTCCGGTCCGCAGCTGCAGGAGGTCGGCCGGCGGGAAGGGGCCGATCTGTACGTCGTCGATGAGGAGTTCCTGCCGTTGACCGCCGGGCTGGAGGCGCGCCGCGGAATCTGGCGGGCCTGGGCCGACACACCGGGTCAGGACACCATCGACTCACTCATCGCCGCCACCGAAGCCTGCGCCCCACCTCGACCCGGTACCACCGCCACACTCGTCCTGCTGACCAGCGGAACCACCGGAACACCGAAGGGCGCGCCGCGATCCGAACTCAGGACGCTCACCCCCGTCGGGGCGATCTTCAGCCGGGTGCCGTTCCGGATCCGCGGGGTCACCGAATGCGCGGCACCGATGTTCCACGCGCTGGGCGTGGTGCATGCGGTCCTGGCCGTCGCCCTGGGTTGCACGCTGATCCTGCGCCGTCACTTCGACGCGGCCGCCACGCTGGAAAGCCTGGCCAAGAACCGGGTCAGCGCCCTGATCGTGGTCCCGGTGATGCTGCGGCGCATCCTCGACCTGGGCCCGGCCGCCCGAGAGTCGCTCGACCTGTCCGCGCTGCGGATCATCTTCGTCGGCGGTTCACAGCTCGGCGCCGACCTGTGCGTGCGCGGCACGGACGCGTTCGGGCCCGTGCTGTACAACCTGTACGGATCCACCGAGGTGGCCTTCGCCTCCATCGCCACCCCCCGGGATCTGGCTGCCGCGCCGGGTTGCGTCGGCCGGGTCGCCTCGGGCGCGATCGTCCGGCTGCTCGACGACGAGGGCGACCCCGTGCCGGCCGGTGCGTGCGGCCGGATCTTCGTCGGCAACGCCGCGCAGTTCCAGGGGTACACCGGCGGCGGGACCAAGCAGACGATCGGGCGCCTGATGTCCTCCGGCGACCTCGGCCACTTCGACAAGGCCGGTCGGCTGTTCATCGACGGACGGGCGGACGACATGATCGTCAGCGGCGGGGAGAACGTCTTCCCCGGTGAGGTGGAGGAATTGCTGGTCGCGCATCCGGCGGTGCGCGAGGCGGCGGTCCTCGGGGTGCCCGACGAGCAGTTCGGGCAACGCCTGCGCGCGTTCGTCGTCCTGCGGTCGGGCCGACAGATGTCGCCGGACGAGGTGCGTCAGCACGTCAAGGCCAATCTGGCGCGCTACAAGGTGCCTCGGGACGTCGTCTTCCTCGACGAGTTGCCGCGCAATCCGACCGGAAAGGTACTCAGGCGCGTGCTCGCCGGGCTCGTCCAGGATCAACTTCGGTCGGAGTGAATCTCACTGTCGGGGGCGGCATCCGCGGCGGCATCCAGCGTCGCTTCGAGATCGATCGGCGCGGCCGAACCGTCCGGTGTTGCCGCGTCCTGCACCGAGCCGGCGCCGAACGCCGCACCCTCGAGATCCTCGATCCTCTCGGCGATCTGCACGACCTTCTCCCCGGAGAGATCCTGATCGTGCAGCCTCGCGTAGACCACGAACTCGTAGAGAATGAACAGGCTCACATCGTCGTCTCCACGCTCCACACCGACCTTGAACGGTGTGTTGATGACGTTCAGCAGCCGCAATAGATAGATGAAGAAGAAGGCGAGGAACGCCACGGTCACGACGCTTTCGAGCACGCCACCCATATCGGTCACCATCAGCAGCAGAATGATCATCACCACGAAGCTGACGATCATCGTGTAGGCCGACGGCAGGAACCGCTCCCGTTGGATGTGGTAGACGCGAAGCACCGCCTTGCGCAGGCCGGCCTGCTCCTGGCGCAGCCGAACGATGTAGTTGGCCGGCACGTCCGACGTGTCAAGCTCGAGGAAGGAATCGGAAAGTTCCTCAACGGCGGCGGCGGCCAGCCGCGTGTTCCCGGCATCGATGTCCTTGCGCAACGCGTCGACGACGCCGATCAACCGGCTGCGCATGGCGTGGATGTCCGGCTTGCCCCAGACCTGATGCATCTGCTCGGTCTCGCGGAGGATCGAGTAGAGGCCACCGGCCAGATCGCTCGGTGCCCGCTCGGCGGACCGGTAATCGGACAGGGTGCCGGCCACCACCAGACCCATGACGAACACGCCGCCACCGATGATGCTGGAGAACAGGGCCGTCGGCGCAAGACCCTGCAGGCCCAGCTGCCACAGTAACCAGCGAACGGCCGCGAGCACGACGACGATCGCCAGGGTCGTCAGCGCCAGGCGATAGCCTTGATGGATGCACGGAGATTCATGGCACTCCCTCTCGGCAGCGCGGCCGCCTACCCGGCCGACGACCCGATCCCGGGCGCCTGCGGCCCGGGGCCACCCGTGACAACACACCGGATTCGGTCACTGATCTGCGAGTATCCCCCCCAAACCCCGCCGCCGGAAGGACGCGGGACAACTTGTTTGATTGCTGGGCGGGCGGCGGGGCCCCTGCCCGGACGGCGAGGACCCCGCGCCGGCCGCGAGGGTCTACAGGCCCATCGACTTCGCGATGATGGTCTTCTGCACCTCGCTGGTGCCGCCGTAGATGCGCGAGACGCGGGTGTCGGCGTACAGCCGGGCGATCGGGTACTCCAGGATGTAGCCGTAGCCGCCGTGCAGCTGCAGGCACTTATCGATGACCCGGCCGGCGACCTCGGTGCCGACCAGTTTGCACATGGCCGCGTCCTCCGCGGTGAGGTCCCCGTTCTCCTCGAGCTCCAGCGCGCGGTCGATCAACGACTCGAGTGCCGTCACCTCGGCCTGGCATTCGGCCAGGACGAACTTGGTGTTCTGGAAGCTCGCCACCGTCCTGCCGAAGACCTCGCGGTTGCGGACGTAGTCGAGGGTGAAGTCGATCGCCGCCCTGGCGGTGGCGTATCCGGTGACGCCGATGGCCAGCCGCTCCCGTGGCAGGTTCCGGGTCAGGTAGTCGAACGCGCGTCCCTGTTCGCCGAGCAGGTTCTGCACCGGGACGTGTACGTCGGTGAACGAGATCTCGCAGGTGTCGCTGCTCTTCAACCCGATCTTGTCCAGCCGACGGCCGACGGCGAAGCCGTCGCTGGTGGTGTCCACCACCAGCAGGGACAGCCCGGTGCGGCGGTTGTCCGGGTCGGGTGCGGAGGTTCGGACCACGACGATGATCAGATCGGCCTGGGATCCATTGGTGATGAATGTCTTCTCGCCGTTGAGGACGAAGTGGTCACCGCTGCGCCGGACGGAGGTGCGGATGCCTGCAAGGTCCGACCCGGCGCCCGGTTCGGTCATCGCAATCGCCAGGATGATTTCGCCGGTGGCGCATCCGGGCAGCCAGCGGGCGCGCTGCTCCTCGTTGGCCAACGCCAGCAGGTAGGGCAGCACGATGCCGGTGGACAGCTCCTGATTGCCGAGCATGACGCCGGCGGCAGCCGCCTCCTCGGCCACGATGGCCTGGTACTTGTAGCTGGTCGGCCCGACACCGCCGTACTCCTCGGGGATGTCGAATCCCATCACGCCGAGCTCGCCCAGCTTGCGGTACAGGTCGCGCGACGCGAAGCCCGCCTTCTCCCAATCGTCGTAGACCGGCACCACCTCCTTGGCGATGAACTCCCGGAGCATCTTGCGGAACGCGTCATGGTCGGAGTTGTAGACGGTGCGTTTCATCGGTTCTCCCTCGGGTGATCGGGTGACCCGGACGTTCCGGGTGACCGGTGCGGGGCGGTGTCGAACGGCTCGGCGAATGACGCGATGAGGTCGGCCACCTGGATTGGCCGCTGAAGCTGAGGGCAATGGCCGCAATCCGGCAGGACGGCCAGCCGGGAATCCGGTGCCGCGGCGAGCACCCGGCCGGCCGCGTCGACCGGAGTGATGCAGTCGAGCGCTCCCCAGATCAGCAGGACCGGAACCCGGATCGCGGCGACGTCGACCACCTCGCGGCCCTCCTCGTTGAGCGCTCGCAGGTCGTCCCACAACCGGCGCAGACCCCGCCTGTCGTGTACATGCGATGCGTAGATCCGGCCGGCCTCGCGGCCGGCCCGACCCTGGGACAGGGCGATCTCGAAGACGATGCGGGCGTAGAGCCGAACCAGCCCACCGGGGATCGGCAACCGGAGAAGTGATTGCACCGGTGCGGTCGCCGGTCCGATGAGCCGGCTCAACAGCCGCAGCGGCGGCGAGTACGCCAGCCCGGCGGGATCCATCGCGACGATCCCGGCGACCGCCGGGCCGGGTCGGGCACCGGCGCGCAGCGCCAGAAGTCCGCCCAACGAGTTGCCGACCAGCAGCACGGGCAAGTCGGCGTACCGGGCCACGAAAGCGCCAACGACCCTGTCGAGAGCGGGCAGGGCCGGCCGGCCGAGCGGCTCCGCCCATCCGGCACCGGGCAGATCCACGGCGATCGCCCGGCGGCCATGGTGGGCCAGTTCGGTCAGCACCGGTCGCCAGCCGTCCGCGGAATCGCTGAAGCCATGCAGCAGCAGGACGGCCGGCCCGGCACCGTCGACCTCCAGGACGCGAGTGGCCACCCCGGCGAGCTCGAGCGCGGACTGCCGGATGGTCGGCAACCCGCTCACGGCGCAACGAAAACGCTGACACCGGCCTGGGTCTGACCACTCACAACCACTCCTCAGCCGGTTGCAGCCGCGCGAACACCGCGCGGCTGCACCCGATCCCACGCCAACCGGAACGTGTCGCTCCGACCGGCGCCGCCGATCATCCGCCAGCCGGACGACGTCATCGATCCTAGCACTCGACGATCAATGAAGTGAACACAGGTTAGCCAGTGACCACGTGCCATCATCGCCCTGATCCGGATCGGCCGGGTCTTGTCGCCCTGCCCGACAAGAGCTGTCGCTGGGTGGTCGAGGCTTCGAGCGAGGCGATGTCATCGCCGGATTACCAGATAGGCAATCAGCGCGCGTACATCGACTCGATCTCGTCGGCGTAGCGGTCGAGGGCCGGCTGGCGACGCACCTTCATGGTGGGGGTGAGCACGTCGGAGCCCGGCAGCCAGTACTCGGGCACGATGGTGAAAGCCCGCACCTGTTCGACCCGGGAGAGCTTGGTGTTGGCCCGGTCGATGCCCCGCTGGATCTCGGCGAGAAACTCGGCGTTCCCGGCCAGGGCGGCGGGTGTGCCGTCGGTCAGCTGATGCCGGGCGGCGTAGGCCGCGGCGGCGTCCGGGTCCAGCACGATCAGGGTCGTGACGAACGGCCTGCGGTCGCCGATGGCCAGGGCGAGGCCGGCGAGCGGGCAGCCGGCGAGCACGGCGTTCTCGATGTTGGACGGCGACATGTTCTTGCCCGAGGAGTTGATGATCAGGTCCTTCTTCCGGCCGACGATCGTGACGTAGCCGTCCTCGTCGATGCTGCCGAGATCGCCGGTGTGCAGCCATCCGTCGGCGTCGACGGCCTCGGCCGACTTCTCCGGTTCCTTGCGGTAGCCGCGCATCACGATCGGGCCGCGGACCAGCAGCTCGCCGTCCTCGGCGAGTGTGACCTCGACGCCCGGCAGGGCCTTGCCGACGGTGCCGATCCGGATCGCCTCGATGGGATTGGTCGTGGCGGCGGCGGAACTTTCGGTCATGCCCCACGCCTCGGTGATGCGCAGGCCCAGGGCCATCATGAACTCGAGCGTCTCGGACGACAGCGGTGCGGCCCCGGAGACCGGCAGCCGGACCTGGTCCAACCCGATCCGGGCCCGCAGGGGGGTCAGTACCGACCGGTCGGCCTCGGCGAACTCGGCCATGAATTCGTCGCTCAGCGCTCGGCCTTCCTGGTCGGCCCGAACCTTCTGCAGGCCAAGGCCGATCGCCCGCTCGGTGGCGGCCCGGGCGGTCGGGTCGGTTTCGCGGGCCAGCCCGATGTCGATCGCCGTCTTGAGCTTGTACCAGGTCATCGGAACGCCGATGAACATCGCCGGGCGCACCTCCAGCAGGGCAGCGAGCACATCCCGCGGGTTGGGCACGTCGGTGACCTCGGCCCCGTGCACCATGGCGGCGTAGTGAGACAGCCAGCGGTTGGCCAGGTGGGCGTCGGGCAGGTAGGACAGCACCCGCTCGCCCTCCTGTGGCCCGGCCTTCCACACGTCGCAGCACTCGATGTTGCGCAGGATGTTGGTGTGGGTGAGTTCGACGCCCTTGGGCATGCCGGTGGTGCCCGAGGTGTAGACGATTGTCGCCAGGTCGTTCGGTCGGACCGCCTGCCAGCTCGCCCGGAAATCGAACCCGGTGGCGGGGGCGGCTTCCGCCTCCGCCAGACCGACGGTGCCCTGGGGGTCACCGTCCACGCACACGATGTGAGCAATCTTGCTGCCCAACGCCTTTGCCTCGATCAGGACCGGAACGAACTGTTGCTCGCAGACGACGACACGGTTGTCGGCGTTGTCGAACAGGTAGTTGATGGTCGGCGCGGTGTTGGTGTTGTAGATCGAGAACGGCGTGGCACCCAGGTGCAGCACCGCGGTGTCCACCAGATGGAACTCGGGCCGGTTCGTCAACATGATCGCGACGGTGTCACCGGCCTGGACGCCCAGGCCGGCCAGGCCCGCGGCGATCGACTCGACCCGGGCGGCGTAGTCGCGCCAGGTGATGGAGACGGCGCCCCCGAGTGTGCGCACGGCGACCTCGTCGGGGTGCGCGGCCACGGTTGCCTGGAACGCGTGGCAGAGGGTCGGGGAAGTGTTGCTCACTGGGATCCTCCTTGATCCTTGTGCTGTTGCCGCCGATGGATCGTCAGGGACGGCAGACAGGTGGTGGTGGCCGCAGGCCGGGCAACGATGACGTCGCGCGGCTCCGTTGCTGATCGACGGTCCGGCTGCGGCTGTGCTCCTACTGTGGCGGATATGGCTAAACTAGTCAAGCCTGACTAATCAACTCTCGTTGAACTCACATCTGCGCGCACTTGACCGGGCTCACCGGGTGCTATGTTAGCGAATGAGTTAGTCACTACTGACTACAAGTTCGACGAGGCGAGGGAGTCGCGGATGCCGTCGACCGGCTGGGCACCAGGACCCGACACGCCACCCGGCGCCACGACCAACGGCGGCGGCAAGCGAGCGGAGCAGCGGGCTGTGACCAGGCGCAGGTTGCTGGATGCGACCATCGAGAGCCTGTACGAGCTCGGCTACGCGCGGACCACGACCCTGGAGGTCCAGGCCCGGGCCGGTGTCTCCCGCGGCACCCTGCTGCACCAGTTCGGCTCGCGCACCGAGTTGGTGATGGCCGCGATCGATCACCTCGGCGCCGCGCGTTACGCGGCGATGCACGAGCAGGCGCTGCGGCTGCCCCGCGGAGCGACCGGCTTCGACGTCGCGGTCGAGGTCACGGCCGGCATGCTCTTCGCGCCGATCTCGATCGCCGCCATGGAGCTGTGGAACGCCTCCCGGACCGACGACGAACTCGCCGAGGCCCTGCGGCGGCACGAGCCGATGGTGATCGCCCGGATGGCCGAACTGTTCGGACTGCTGGTGGGCCCGGAGATAGCGGCCGACCCCAGGTACCCGGCGGTGCGGGAGACCGTGCTGTGGGCAATGGTCGGTTCCGCACTCGGCCGCCACCTGCGGCCGGAAGGCTGGCTCGAGCGGGCGATCGAGCTGTGGAAGATCGTCGGGCGGGGCCTGGGTGCGGAGGACCGCGCTTGACAATCCGGCTCCTGCGTCGCCGGATTGTCTGCGCCCGGTCCTCCTGTGCTCGATGGCGGCCTCGCAAGCTCGGCCGACTTAGGCTGTCGCCGGACGATCGGGAGGGACGGATACATGGGCAACGGGGACACCGCGGCGCGAACACGGCCCAAGGACCGCAAACAGCAGATCCTCACCGTGGCCCGGGACCTGTTCGTCGAGCTCGGCTACCACCGGGTCACGATGCGGCTCATCGCGGATCGGCTCGGCATCCGCGCGGGCGCCCTCTACCGGCACTACCCGAACAAGGCCGAGCTGTTCGACGCGGTCGTCCGGGAGGGCTTCGCCGGTCTCGCCCCGCCGTCGGCCGACCGACCTCTCGCGGACACACTCGCCGCCGCCGCTGCGGTCGTCACCACCCGGACCTACCTGGGCGCGTTATGGTCACGTGAGGCCAGGTTTCTGCCGGCCGAGACCTACACCATGGTGCGCGACCTCCTGCGGCGCTACACCAGGGCCTATGTGGCGTTGCTGCAGGTCGATCGTCCGGAATTGTCCGACGCCGAGGCCGAGCTCCTCGCCTGGGGCTTGCAGTCGATCATGGGCAGCCCGGGGCGGTACCCCTCCCGGCTGCCCACGGCCGAGCTGAGCCAGGTGCTGCTGGGCGCGGGCCTGGGGTTGAGTGCGGTCGAGTTGACGCCACCGGGCGAACCCGTGGAGCGCACCGAATCCACCCTGCAGCCCGTTTCCCGCCGGGAAAGACTGTTGCTCGGGGCGACGCGCCTGTTCGCCGAGCGTGGCTACCAGGACACGGCGATGGCCGACATCGGGGCGGTGGCGGACGTCACCGGTCCGAGCCTGTACGCCCACTTCGACAGCAAGGGGGCGGTGCTGCTCGCTGCTTTCGAGCGCGGGACCCAGGTGCTCTGGGCGGAACTGGACGATGCGCTGCGGGCGCACGCCGATCCCTTGGACGCCCTGACCGCGGTGGTGGCCGGCTACGTGCGACGGTCCCGCGACTGGTCGGGACTCTCGGTTCCGATGACCGGCGATGCCGCCATCGAGGATGCCGCCAGGGCCGCCCAGCGCGAGTACGTCGCCGAATGGGTCGGGCTGCTGGAGGACGGCCGACCGGGACTCGAACACGCCGTCGCCCGCGCGCTGGTCCACACCACGATGTCGGTGGTCGACGATCTGTGCCGGACGCCGCACCTCTTCGACGCTGCCTTCGAGGACAACCTGACCGCCATGGCCTTGGCCATCCTGCGGTCCGGGTCCGAGGCAGGCTGACCCGGTACGCGCACATGTCGGTCGTACTTGCCGTTGAAGTGAACCAGTATTAAGCTATAGAGATCCGGACTTCGATCCGCTCGAGAAGGGGTGCTGATGGCGCACATCGTTGTCGCAGGTGTCGGGATGGTGCCGTTCACCAAACCTGGTCGAAGCGCCGCGTATTCGCAGATGGGCGAGGCTGCGGCCAGGGCCGCGCTGGTCGACGCCGGCCTGGACTACTCCGCGGTGGAGCAAGCCTATGTCGGCTATGTGTACGGGGATTCAACCTCGGGTCAGAAAGCTCTTTACGGTCTGGGCCTGACCGGGGTGCCGATCGTCAACGTGAACAACAATTGCTCGACCGGATCGTCAGCCCTGTGGCTGGCCAGGCAGGCGGTGGCCGGCGGTACCGTCGACTGCGCGCTCGCCCTTGGCTTCGAGCAGATGGTCCCCGGTGCACTGTCCAACGTGTTCACCGACCGACCGGCGGCGCTCGAGCGCTTCGACGACGCGCGCGCCGAGATCCAGGGCGTCAACCCCGACGCGCCGATGGCCGCCCAGTTGTTCGGCGGCGCCGGCCAGGCCTATGTGGACGAGTTCGGCATCGACCCCGCGGTCTTCGCCGAGATCTCGGTCAAGGCGCGGCGGCATGCGGCGAACAACCCGTTCGCGGTCTTCCGCGACCCGATCACGGTCGAGCAGGTACTCGCCTCACCGCGCATCTACGGACCGCTCACCCGGCTGCAGTGCTGCCCACCCACCTGCGGAGCGGCCGCGGCGGTGGTCTGCTCGCCCGAGTTCGCCGCGCGGCACAATCTGCGGGCGGACGTCGTCATCCGCGCGCAGAGCATGACCACCGACACCGCCAGCACGTTCGAATCACGCGACATGCGCCGGCTCGTCGGCTACGACATGGCCGTCGCCGCGGCGAACAAGGTCTACGAGAGCGCCGGCGTGGGGCCGGAGGACATTCCCGTCGTCGAGCTGCACGACTGCTTCACCACCAACGAGTTCCTCACCTACGAGGCATTGGGACTGACGCCGGCCGGCACCGCGGAGAAGTTCATTCGCGACGGCGACAACACCTACGGCGGAAGGGTTGTCACCAACCCGTCCGGTGGGCTGCTGTCCAAGGGCCATCCGCTGGGTGCCACCGGGCTCGCCCAGTGCACCGAGCTGGTCTGGCAGCTGCGCGGTCAGGCGGGGGACCGGCAGGTGGACGGCGCGACCCTCGCGCTGCAACACAACCTCGGCCTCGGCGGCGCCTGCGTCGTCACCCTCTACGAGAAGGTCGATCACTGATGCCCGTCGACCGGTCCGCCATCGGCCGTGAACTACCCGGTCCCACCCTGCTCATCACCCGCAGCCGGCTGCGGGACTTTGCCGTGGCGACGGGCCAGACCGAAGCCGTCTACACCGATCTCGACGCGGCCAAGCAGGCCGGGCACCGCGATCTGCCGGTGCCGCCCACCTTCGCCTTCGGCGTGGATCTCGAGGGTCCGGAACCCCTGGCCTTCCTGGACGATCTCGGCGTCGACCTGCGCACCGTGCTACACGGCGAGCAGCGGTTCACTTTCCACGAGATGGCCTACGCCGGTGACGAGCTCACCACGAACGGCCGGATCACCGACATCTATGCCAAGAAGGGCGGGATGCTGGAGTTCATCGTGAAGGACACCCAGGTGAGAAACCAGCACGGCGCCCTGGTCGCCGAGATGCGAAGCGTGACCGTCGTCCAGAACCGCGCCCCCGAGGTGACGAGATGACCGCGCCCGTTCTGGAAGTCGGCGCCGAGCTGCCGCCGCTGGCGATCGATCCGATCTCCCGGACCACCCTCGCGCTGTTCGCCGGTGCGTCCGGGGACCACAATCCGATCCACATCGACCTCGACGTGGCCCGCTCGGCCGGGCTCGACGACGTCTTCGGCCACGGCATGCTGTCCATGGCCTATCTCGCCCGCCTGCTCACCGGATGGGTACCGCAGGAACGCATCCGGACGTTCGGTGTGCGGTTCACCGCGATCACCCCCGTCCATGGTCGGCCCACCTGCACCGGCACCGTCACCTCGATCGACGAGGTCAACGGCGAACGGCTGGCCACGCTGACGCTGCGGGTCACGCTCGCGGACGGCACCACCACCCTCATCGGCGACGCCACCGTCGCCCTGGACTGAGCACTCCGGAAGGATTGAACATGGGCAAACTCGACGGCCGAACGGCCATCGTCTCCGGCGCGGGCCGCGGCATCGGCCGGTCCATCGCGCTCAAGCTATCCGCCGAGGGCGCGAACGTGGTGGTCAACGATCTGGATGCGGAGCCGGCGCACGAGGTGGTCGACCTCATCACCGCCGGTGGCGGCGACGCGGTCGCCTGCGTGGGCAACGTGGGAGCCGACGACTTCGGCGACCGGTTCGTCGGCACCGCCACCGAGAACTTCGGCGGCCTGGACATCATCATCAACAACGCCGGGTACACCTGGGACACCGTCATCCAGAAGATGGGCGACGATCAGTGGGACGCCATCCTGGATGTCCACCTGAAGGCGCCGTTCCGCATCCTGCGCGCCGCCCAACCGGTCATCAGCAAGGCGGCCAAGATGGAGAAGGAGGCCGGCACGGTGGTCAACCGCAAGGTCGTGAAGATCTCCTCGATCGCCGGTCTCTACGGCAACGCGGGGCAGTTGAACTATTCCTCGGCGAAGGCCGGCATCGTCGGGATGACCCGTACGCTGGCCAAGGAATGGGGCCGCTACAACGTCAACGTCAACGCTGTCGCCTTCGGGCTCATCACGACGAGGCTGACCGAGGTGGCCGCCGACGGCGGCGCGACCGTCGACATCGAGGGCCGGGAGCTGCGGGTAGGGGTCAACCCGCAGGTGCTGGCGGCCATGAAGTCGATGATCCCGCTCGGCCGGCCCGGCACCACCGAGGAGGCGGCCGGCTCCGTGGTCATGCTGACCTACCCGGAGGCGGACTACATCAGCGGCCAGATCATCGTCACCGGTGGCGGTTTCGAGGGCTGAACGATGGGTGCCCGGCCGGCAGTCCGGCCGGGCCAGGGGGAATTCGAGGAAGACAATGGAAACGACACTGATTCAACGGGGGTGCCCGTCCCGCCCGGAGTGGTTCGACTGGGCGACATCGGTCGAACCGGCGATCGGTCGCATCGACGTCGCGGGCGCACGGATCAACTACCGGGTCTGGGGTGAACCCGGACAACCGGGAATGGTTCTGGTGCACGGTGGCGCGGCGAACGCCCGCTGGTGGGACCACGTCGCGCCGTGGCTGAGCGCCGGTCGGCGAGCGGTCGCGCTGGACCTGTCCGGCCACGGCGACAGCGACCACCGGGACGAGTACTCCAGGGCGTTGTGGGCGGACGAGGTGATGGCGGTCGCCGGTGCCGCCAACTTCGCCGGCCGGCCGGTGATCGTCGGGCACAGTCTCGGCGGGTTCGTCACCCTCGAGGTTGCCGAGCGCTTCGGCGGCGCACTGGCCGGCATCGTCGTGATCGACTCGGCCGTCCGCGGCGCCGCGCCCGAGGCGGCTGCCCGACTGCTCCGCCGGACGACCGCGGGTGTGCGGACGTACCCCACGCTCGCCCGGATCGTGGAGCGGTTCCGCCCCCTGCCCGAGGACACCGAGGTCCCCCGCTGGCTGTCCGAGTACCTCGCGCATCGATCAATCCGGGCGGTCCCGGACGGCTACCGGTGGCAGTTCGACTCGAAGATCTTCGGCGCTGCCGGGTTGACGCCCGACGAGGTCACCCGGACCGCCTGCCCGGCCGCCCTTGTCCGCGGGCAATGGGGATTCCTCACGCCGGGGTTGAGTCAGCAGCTCGCCGCACGAACCGGTCCCGGCACCGTGCAGGTGACGATTCCCCAGGCCGGCCATCACATCATGCTCGACCAGCCGCTCGCCCTGACCGCGGTCGTCGACACCCTGGCCGCGTCGTGGCTGGTGGTCCGGCACGAGGTGGACACACCATGACGACCCGTCAGGGACCGCTCGCCGGGATCACCGTCCTCGAACTCGGCGGGATCGGGCCGGTGCCGTTCGCCGGAATGATGCTCGCGGACCTGGGCGCCACGGTGATCCGAATCCTGCGGCCGGGCGAGCAGACCCACACCGTGCTCAACCGCGGCCGGGTCGAGATCGTCGCCGACCTGAAGGATCCCGCCGGCGTCGAGCTGGCGCGCCGGATCGCCCTGCGATCCGACATTCTCATCGAGGGCTTTCGTCCCGGCGTCGCCGAACGGCTCGGACTGGGCCCCGACGACCTGCGCGGGGGGCACCCGCGGCTGGTGTACGGCCGGATGACCGGCTGGGGTCAGGACGGCCCCTGGGCCGGCGCGGCGGGTCACGACATCAACTACCTCGCGATCACCGGGGCGCTGCACGCCATCGGCCCCCGCGACGGTGACCCGGTGCCCCCACTCAACCTGGTGGGCGACTTCGGCGGCGGCGGCATGCTCCTGGCGTTCGGCGTGGTCAGCGCGCTGCTCAGCGCCCGGGCCACCGGCCGCGGTCAGGTGGTGGACGCGGCGATGGTCGACGGCACCTCGCTGCTGCTCGGGATGGTGCACGGTTTCGTCGCCGACGGGTTCTGGCGGGATGAGCGGGGCGCCAACATGTTCGACGGGGCCGCGCCGTTCTACCGCACCTACCGGTGCGCGGACGGCGCGCACATGGCCGTCGGCTGCGTGGAACCGCAGTTCTACCAGGACTTCCTGCGCGTCCTGGGCTTGACCGACGACCCGCTCTTCGCCGATCAGTACGGCACCGCCGGCTGGCCCCGGCAGGCCGAAAGCCTCGAGCAGGTGTTCGCCGCCCGTCCACGTGACGACTGGGCCAAGCTTTTCGAAGGGACCACGGCCTGCACCACACCGGTGCTTTCCCTCGCAGAGGCGGCGCACCACCAGCAGATGGCGGCCCGCACGACGCTGGCCGTCGGCGCAGACGGAGTGCTGCAGCCCATGCCGGCCCCGCGGTTCAGCGAAACACCGCTCGCCCGACCGCGACCGCCGACGGACGACGCGTCGCACGTCGGGAACGTCCTGCGATCATTGGGTCTGAGCGACGAGGAGATCGCGCAGGCGATCGATCGGGGAAGTAACGGTCGAACGGCCTGAGCGGAGCGGGCCGGGACACTCGCCGCACGTGGGCGTCCCAACGCCGTGCGACACGGCGAGTCAGGACGGCCGCACCCGGTGACCGGGCGCGGCCGCCATGCGGTTATTGCGAAATCACGACATCGTTGGTTCGTCGCTTCGTCGAGGAACCATCCAGAAGGGGGAACGACATGCGCGCCATTCAATATCGCTCGTTCGGTGCCGGTCCGGAACTGGTGGAGATCGACACACCGGTTCCGGGGGAAGGGGAAATCCTGCTCAGGATCACCGCGTCCGGCCTGTGCCACTCGGACCAGGCCGTCATGGCGCTGCCGGAGGAGCGCTATCCGTACTCGATGCCGCAGACGCTGGGCCACGAGCCGGCCGGGGTCGTCGCCGAGGTCGGTCCCGGCGTCACCGGTGTCGAGAGCGGCACGTCGGTGATCGTTTACGGCGCCTGGGGCTGCGGCATGTGCGAGATGTGCGCGGACGGCTCCGAGCAACTCTGCCTGAACGACCACCGCTGGTGCGGCCTCGGCCATCCCGGTGCGATGGCCGAGTACATGATCGTGAAGAGCCCGCGCCACCTGGTCCCGATCGGCGACCTGGATCCGGTCCGCGCCGCCTCCCTGACCGACGCAGCTCTCACCCCGTACCACGCCATCAAGTCCGTGTTGCCCAAGCTGGCCGCCGGATCGACGGCCGTGGTGATCGGCGCGGGGGGACTGGGCCATGTCGCGATCCAACTGCTGCGGACGTTGACCGCGGCGCGGGTCGTCGCCCTCGACCTGGGCGAGGACAAGCTCGCCTTTGCCCGCGAGGTCGGTGCGCACGAGGCATTCCAGTCGGATCGTGACGCGGCGAAGAGCATCCGCCGGCTGACCGGCGGCCGCGGCGCGAACGTCGTGTTCGACTTCGTCGGGAACGACGCCACCGGGAAGGTGGCCGTGTCCTGCGCCGGCGTGGCCGCCTCGGTGGTCCTGCTCGGAGCGGGCGGCGGCGGACCCCGGGTCGGATTCGCATCCGTGCCGCGCGACCTGAGCGTGTCCACGTCCACCTGGGGCCGGCGCAGCGAGCTGTTCGAACTGGTCGAGCTGGCCCGGCGCGGCCAGATCGAGATCCACACGCAGGATTTCGATCTCGCCGGCCGACGGAGTCGAGGCATACCGGCTGCTCGGCGAGGGCCGGATCCAAGGTCGAGCGGTCATCGTGCCCCGCTGAGCCGCCCGTTCACTGGGTGCTTGCATGAACCCGTCCGTTGCGCCGCCCCCAATCGGCACACCAACTGCGCATCGCGACCGGTCTACGGTTCTCGGTCGTGTGCTCCGCTCACCCGCTGGACGGTCCCCAACGATGCGCGAGGACGACCGCCTGCAACTGACCCTCTCACTCGGGCCTGGCCAGAACCGACTCGCATAGATCGTCACGGAGATCTCGGGGTAGAGCCCGCCGGCAGCCACCCGTCGTACGGGAACTACGCATGAGCCTTCGGCGGGCTGAGGCCTGGATTGCGACGTGAAAGCGCCTTGAGCCGCCCGGCGTCGGTGCATAACCTAGGTTATAGCGAGGGGTGAGGCAACGTGACAAGGGCGATCCCGCTGGACGAGCTGGCTGGCTACCGGCGCGACGTGATGGCTCTGGAGGAGTGGACTGATCTGCAGACACTCCGATCGGTGCATGATGCGCTCGAGCGACGTATCGATCAGACCCGGATCGCACGGACGCTGGGCATCAGTCAACCCGCGGTCAGCAAGATCGCCAAGAGAGCGCGGCTCGCTCCGCACCTGCTCCAGCGGTCACCCCGGGAAGTGATCTTGGAACGCGCGATCGGCAGGATCGATGACCAGGCGATGCTGGACGAGCTGTGCGCCTGGCGATACTCCGACGGGCACTTCAACGACGCCGGCAGCGTCGAGCCCGAGTCCTACGGTGCGGGAACGTTCGATCAGGTCACGGGTGCCGTCGGGGCCGGGCTGCTCACCACCCAGGAGTACGAGGCGATCGTGCGGGCCCGGGCCGACCGAGCAACGTGACCATCACCGACCTGAGGGAACAGGTCGCCCAGGTCATTGAGAACGAGTTGATGCCCGGTGGGCTGTTGGACATCAATGGTCCTTACAGCACCGTCAACCTGTACCAGTTCAACGGCGCGATCACGGCAGCCCGGGCCCGATTCCGCGAACAGGCTGTCACCGACTACCTCGCTCGGCAAGGGCAGGTCGACCAGGACAGGCGTGCCGCGATCTTGACCGCCGGTGTTCCCGGGGCAGGCAAGAGCACGGCGATGACTCGGCGCGGACTGGCCGGGGCCGGATGGCGCATCCTGGATGCCGACATCATGAAGGACCTCATCCTGCAGGAGGAATTCCGGACCGGCAACTACCAGGCGCACCTCGCGCGGATCCTGCCTGACGGCCACCCGTTGATGCCGCGCGAACTGGCTGCGTTGGTCCACCAGGAGTCGGTCGAGATGATCACCACCGTACGGAACAGGAGCCAGAGACTCGGTGAGAATCTCCTCATCGAAGGAACTCTCGCCTGGGCGCCGTACGCTGTTCAGCTGCTGACCGAACTCGCTGCCGAGGATCACCGGCAGGTCGCGATCATCGACGTCGAGGTTTCCGAGACGCTCGCACTTGAACGCACCGCAAACGTCCACCACTTCCACCCGCCGATCCGGGACGCTGATTCCGCTTCCGCTGATGCCGGGCACGGTCGGAGGCGCAACCGCATCCGCACTGTCGGCGACTGTCAAGGCACAGCGATGTCGATGTTGTCCAGCCCCCACCACCGGCAGGCCCCCCGCGGCTGCACCGCCAGGTCGGTGGGTGGCTGCTTCATCGGATTCCGCGTGCAATGGTTCGGGGGTATCAGGTGACGACGACCACGACCGAGGCGCTGGACAAAGTGACACGGATCCGCTTGCCGACCCCAGCAGCGCGTCGTTGAACCAGGGTGATTCTCCGTCGACAGTGGGGATTGTCGAGCCGGACCATCGTCGTCAAGCCGACTGGGAGATCAGTCCGGGGTGGTTTCGGCGCGGCCTCGGTACACGAAGCAGATTTCGCCGGGCGGGTCGCGATCACCGGTGTCCAAGTTTCCGACGCATGTGGCTACAATGGACAAGTTGATTGTGACCACCGGAGGGATCATGGACGTCGGTGTGCGCGAACTCCGCGATCACCTGAGCCGGCACCTGGCGCAGGTCCGGTCGGGATCGACCATCACCGTGACCGATCATGGTCAGCCGATTGCCCGGATCGTTCCGGTGGATCGGCCCACGGCCCTGGAGGTGTTGAAGGCAGCGGGCAAGGTGACGCCCGCCAGTCGCACGAAGGTCGGCCTGCCGGATCCGGTCGAGGCGTCCGGGAGCGTGAGTGACCTGGTCGATGACCAGCGCCGGTGATCGCCTACCTGGACACGTCCGCATTCGTACCGCTGATCGTCCACGAGCCCGGTACCGCGGCCTGCCGTGAGGTGTGGGAGCTGGCCGACGAGGTCGTGTCCAGCCGGTTGCTCTACGTCGAGACAGCTGCCGCATTGGCCCAGGCGCACCGGTTGGGGCGGCTGACGGCACGCCGGCACACCGTTGCGCTGGCGTCACTCGACCGACTGTGGGAGGCGATGGAGGTGGTCGAGATCGATGCGGACCTGGCCCACCGAGCTGCCACGCTGGCGTTCGAGCAGGGCTTGCGCGGGTACGACGCGGTGCACTGCGCGTCGGCGGAGCGGATGGCGGATCCGGAACTCGTGGTGGCGGCCGGCGACA
>DATDBV010000537.1:0-10142 GCA_036524715.1 Nakamurella sp.
GACACCCGCGGACGGTCGATGAGGACCCCTTCAGGCGACCGGCCGGTGCGCGAGGAACAGCTCACGGGGTGTCCGTTCGTCATCCGTCCGCTCGAGCGTGACCTGCGCCTGGAACCCGGCCGCCGCAAGGACATCCACCCACGTCTGCCGGCCGAACAGGCCGAACCGGTGTTGCTCGTGGACGACCTGCACCGCATTGTCCGGGTCTCGGAGCACGAACACGTACTGGGTGACGGTGGTGGTGTCGCCCGGGTCGGGATCCCACGACCACTCCAGGTACCGCACGCCGCGTCCGTCCGGACCGTCCGTCCCGCCCTGCTCGGTGCCGGGCTCGTACGTCTCGCGAATCTCGTCCGGGACGAAGACCGCCACCCCGCCCGGTCGGCAATGAATGAACGCCGTTCGCACGGCGGCGGCCAGATCGTCCTCGCTCGTCATGTACCCCACCGCGTCGTGAACGAAGACGGCGTCGAACTCCCGGCCGAGCCGAACGGTCCGCATGTCGCCCGGTTGATGATCGCACTCCGGGTTCAGCCTTTGCGATACCCGGAGCATCGCCGGGGAGAGATCGACCAGCGTCAAAGTGAAATGGCTTTTCAGATGGGCGGCATTGCTACCGCCGCCGCTGCCCAACTCCAGCACGTGCCGGACCGGGATCGACGCCGAACGCAGTAGCTGCGTGTACAGCGCAGCCTCCTCGACGTACTCGTCTGCCGGCGAGATCAACGGCCACCACGGCGCCAGATCGCCATAGAAGCGATGCGAGGTCGTCCCAGCCACCCCCAGATCATGATCCCTCGACGGACCGGTGACAATCGACTTCTCGCCGGTCGACGGGCACTCCGAGGACCAACCAACCTCGCCACGCCCGGTGGCCTAGCCGTGGTCGAGGTCGTCCATTGCCGCCCGCCACACGGAGCGACCGAAGGTGGACAGGTACAGATGGGCACCACGACCGGGGCCGGCCGCCGCCCGCAGACCGTAGCGCAGGTCGGCGTGGTGCGCGCGGGCTGGCAGCCCGTCGGAACGAGATGCCATACGTCGCCGGCACTGTCGCTGCCATACACCTGACTGTCGGTGGCAACGAAGACATACTCGCCCCGCTCGTGGCGCACCACCTCGAGGCCGTAGGCGATCCGGTCCTCGACCCGCGACGCTGCGGAAGGCGTCCAGGCGGTCGTGATCCAACGCAGCCCATCCAGACGCAGCACGCAGCTCATCCAGCGCCGACCGGGGAACGACGCCGTCATCGTGGCGAAGGCGGAGCCGTACCAATCGCACGCCACGCGCATGATCCAGTGCGCGGTGGGCTCCCCGATCACCCCGGGCGGCCTCGTCGGCGGAGGTGTCGGCGTCTCGACCACCGGAGCGGCACCGGCGCTGTCGACGGCGAAGATCCGCCCACCGGAGGTGCCCACCCAGATCGACCCACCTGTCGACGAGGCGACCGCGCTGATCGGCAGATCGTCGGGCACGTCCCCCAGCCGCTCCCAGTGGTAGATGTGCTCGCGCCCGGCATCGGCGAACAGCCCGTACACGCCACGCTGTTGCCCGTCGCCGTCGCCGTCGCCGGCGGCGGCGCCGGCGACCAGCACCCTCAGATCACCGTTGGCGTTGCGGAACGACGGCCGCCGAACCGGGTCAACGGTGGCCGGAATCAGGAAGCCGGCACCCTCACGGCCGACCACCACCCTGCCCCAGTCCGCAAACGGCGGGCCGGGCAGCGAGTGCTGCGCGAGGGCCGAGTCGTCCATGATCGTGGTGAACACGTCGTCGCGCCACAGGCCGTTCCAGCCACCGTCGCCGCCGGTCACCTTCAGCCAGCCCGACCCGCCGTCGACCGCGGTGACCACGTTGCCGTTGTCCTGCGTGCCGGCCGAGATGAGGTCGCGGCCGCCGTCCGAGGCGACCGCCAGCGTTCCCGAGAATTGGCGGTTGGTGGCGGTGGAGGTGCAGTAGCACTCGAGGGTGGGCAGGTTCCGGTTGAGGGTGCTGCGGCAGTCCGGGTACCCCGCGGCCGACCCGTTCACCGCGTACCGGAGCAGGCTCCCGGAGTCGACCTCGACCACACCGCCGTCGCTGCCCACATACGTGGCGGGTTCGCCCCCGGCGCCGGCGATGCCGAACCGCAGGCAGTGCACGTCCGCGTGCAGGTGCGCCCGATCGGCGACAATCTGGCGCCAGGTCAGCCCGGCATCGGCACTGATGAACGAGCCGATCTGCCAGCCCATCAGCACGACCCCTGGCTGATCCGGCATGACCGCCAGGCAGTTGTTCCACTCGTGGCCCTTCCGGCCGACGACGTGGGACAGCGGTTGGCCGCTCTCGTGTTCGGCGGGCAGCAGCGACCAGCTTCGCCCACCGTCGCCGGAACGGCAGATCGCCCCCAGCTCGCCCCGGTCGGGCGTCGACCCGTCCGTGTTCTTGACCGCGACGCCGCGTACACGCGCGTGGCCGTCATGTCCGAGGACGCCACGGACGACGCCAGCGCATCGGGCAGGGCCAGCGCCGAGCGCATCACCAGATCGGGACCCTCCCACCGACCGATCCACAGCCCGCCCGCCGTCGCACCCGCCACAATCGTGACGAACTCGAGGTCGTCCTGCCCGGGCCGTTCGACGTCCCGGATGCCGGCGACCGTGGCGTCGAAGTAGCCGTTGACCGGATCGACCTCGACGGCCCGCTGCCAGGAGTAGCGCGGCGCGCCGGGCTGGGTCGTCGACCAGAAGATGCCGTTCGCGCAGACGGCGACGATCCGCAGGTGACGTGGCAGGCACAGCACCCGGCGCACGTCACCGGCGCCGACGGGCAGCGGCCGGTCCACGCTCTGCCAGTCGAAGAGGTTCTGCGCCCGGGTCTCTCGCATCGCTCCCCCCTTGCCGCCGGCGTACACATGCCGCGGGCCGTCCGGCCCACCGGCCAGGCAGTACGTGTCCGGCTCGTCCCAGCTGCCGCTCAGCGGCACGGCACCGCCGGCGGTCGCCGTCCAGACGCCGCCCGAGTACGTCGCCACCAGGAGCCCTGCGGCGCCGCCGTCCAACGGCCAGATGTCCTCGATATGACCGGAGTGCCACACCTCGCCGGCGGCGTCGACCTGGACGCCCTTGGTCACCGCCTGCTCCCAGCGCACACCCATGATGTTGCCCATCGCGCCCCTTCCGCCGAAACGACCACATGCAGCGGGTTCCCGGTCATCGAAGCCCACGCTCCGTGACGAGTGTCAGGCCAAACCGTGACCCGCGCCTGCGCGATCGATCGCCTGGCACACTGGCGGGATGCGGCAGTCGGCATGGCGCCCCGTGGCCTCGTTCGAAGGTTCCGGCCTTCCCGGCTGGATCGCGGCAGCCGACGAACGACTCGGTGCGCGCGCCCGTCGGTTCCGCGCCGGCGACGGCGGGCGCGCGCTCGTGCTGGCGGCCCCCGATGCCGCCGAATCGGCGCGGCCGATCCCCGATTCGCAGGCCCAGGGCCCCATCCTGTTCGTCCACGGCGCCGATCCCGATGAGATCGCAGACCTGATCGAACTGGTCGGCGGTGGACCCGGGTGGCTGGCGGGGCCGGCCGAGGAGATCACTGACGGGTCGGTATCCGGCGGCGACATGCTGCGGCTCGGTCCCGACCCGGTTGTCGAGTACCGGCTCAGGCGATATCCCGACGGTCCCCGGGCCGCGTTGCGCCAAGGCCTCGACCGGGTTCCGCGGATCGGCGAGGGCCCCGACACGCTCGATGATCGTGCGGCGTGGTTCGAGAAACGTTACGGTCGAGGGTGAGGCGTCAATCCACCGCCAGTCGCCAGATGCTACGGCCGTAGGTGGCGGCCAACAGCACCCGGTCGGTCTCGTGGAAGGCCAGGTCGACCACCATGACGTTCGGCAGGTTGCCCGTCAGGGACGCCCAGGACCCGCCCTCGTCGTCGGACACGAAGACCCCCGCGTCGCCGCACACATACACTCGCGTCGGATGCGCGGCCGGCACGCACACGCAATGCAGCGGCGCGTCGGGAAGTCTGCCCCCGTCGACGTCCACCCAGGTCGATCCGCCGTCGGCCGACCGGAACAGATGCCGGCTGCCGAAATTGGCGACCGTCGCGTACACCACGTCGGCGTCGTCGGGTCGACTCTCCAGGCGGGTCACGGTCCGGCCGGGCAGCACGGTGCTGGCGATGTTGCCGCTCCAGGTCTCGCCGCCGTCCCGGCTGCGGAAGATGCCGCCGTTCTCGGTGCCCACATAGATCCGGCGGCCGTCCGCCCGGGCGATGTCGATGGCCGTGATGTCGCTGCCGTCCAGCTGCCCGGACACCGGGCCCCATTCCTGGCCGTCGTCGGTGGTCCGCCACACCCGACGCGATCCGGTGAACAGGGTGTCGGTGTTCTGCTGGTTCATGGCCACGAAGACCATCCACATGTCGAACTGGTCCTCGGGTGGCGACACCTCACGCCAGCCGGCGGGGGACCGGAACCGGAACATCCGCATGCCCTGCGCCGTGGTGAACAGGTGCAGGGCGTTCCTCGGGTCGATCACGACCCAGCCGCCGTCACCGCCGGTCAACTCGAAGTAGCTGTCCGGCCGGCCGTCCACCGTTGCCAAGGTGCCGTTGTCCTGGGCCCCGCCGGCGATCATCCGCAGGTCGGTCTGGGCGACGGTCATGTCGTAGAACATGTTCGTGGCCAGGCCGACGCTCCGGTTCTCCCAGGTGTCGCCGCCGTCGGCACTGAGGTCCAGGCCGCCGTCGTTCACGTCGTACACCAGCCCGGGCCGCGCGGCGGGCATCACCAGGGCATGGTGGTCGGCGTGGGCGTACGTCGAGGATCCCCGGTCGTCGTCCCATCGGGTCACCCTCGTCCATGAGCCTCCGCCGTCGGTGGTCCGGTGCAGGTCCACCCCGCCGCACAGCACCCGGTCCGGACGCTCCGGGTGGACGACGATCGTGTTGTTGTACGACATCTGGCGTTCGTTCGCGAAATGGTTGCCGCCGACCGAGGTCCAGGTATTCCCGGCGTCCGCGGAGCGGAATATCCCGAGCACCTTTCGGGCGCCCTCGACCTGCGCAAAGATGACGTCCGGATCGGAGGGTGCGATCGCCAGCGCGGTGCGGCCGATCCGGTCGGCCGGGGGCAGTCCGGCCGCCAGATGCGTCCACGTGGCGCCGGCGTCCGCCGAGCGCCAGATCCCGTTCCCCGAACCCAGCGCGGAGATGGTTGCGTACAGCCAGCCCGGTCGATCCGCGCGGAACTGCACGTCATGACATCGATAGCCGTTGCCGTGCACCAATGGGACCAGAGCCCAGGAGATTCCGCCGTCCGTGGACCGGTACAACCCCGCCGGCTCGCCCGGTGCATGGCTCACGCCGCCGGCGAACAGCCGAGTCGAATCGAAGGGGTCGACCGCGAGCGTCCCGATGCGGCGGGGCAGTCGCCCACCGGCCGAGCCCGCCAGCAGGACCCAGGTGGCGCCGGCGTCCATCGACCGGAACACGCCGACCCCGGGGTGCGAATCGGCCGACAGGTTGGCCTCGCCGGTGCCGGCGTAGATCACGTCGGGATTCCGCGGGTCGATCGCCAGCGCGCCGATGTTCAGCGTCGGCTGGGCGTGCCACAGCGAACGCCAGCTCTTCCCGGCATCGGGGGACGACCAGATGCCGCCACCGGCAGCGCCGACCCACACCCGCTCGGGGTTCGCCGGGTGGCACACGACCGACGTCGTGCGACCACCGATGTTCGCCGGCCCGGCGGCCGACCACTGCGCCGATCGCGCTGCGGCCGGCATGGCGAGCTGCACCCGCGCCCGCTCGTCGATCAGCAGATCAATCGGCGACTCCCGGAATGGCCAGGACTCCCTCGCCTGGAACCAGGCGCTGCGGATCTTGTGCGTGCTGTCGCCCCGCGAGAGCAGGACGGAAGGACCCTGCTTGCGCGGACGATCGTCGAGCTGTGAGCGCAGAGCCTTTCCAGGTTCCGTCATGTCAGCCTCCCCGCTCGCGGTGAGTCAGGTCCGCACGCTCGACATCGGGCCACCGACACCGACCCGCCTCATGCCTGCGGCGAGGCGAGGCACGGCGGTGGCGATGGCTCCGGGCGTGCGCCAAGGCTCAGTATTCGCCGGTTTCGGGCTTCGGCATCCAATTTCAGCCATTCGGACGGTCGCGAACACCTATTCGGACGGCCACGGTTGATGGCCTGAACGCGGCCAGCACCTGGCGAATCCACTCCGACCAGCGCAGACACGCCGCCCAACCGGGCCATGAGTTGGCCTTGAATCGACGCGAGTCAACGCGGGCCCTGGACACGAGATGTCCGCTCGCTACACTGTCATCGCCCCGGTCCACGGCACGAAAGGGACAGCGATGGCGACGATCCAACTGGACAACAAGAGAGCAATCGTGGCGGCCGTGTGGTTCTCCGCACTTGCCAGTACCGTCGCCCTGATTCTCAGCGGGATCGCGTTGTTCGCCTCCCCCGACGACGAGGACGACTATCGCCGCGATATCGAAGCCAGACTGGTCTGCCTTGAGCTGCCCGGCCCCAACGATTGCGGTTTGGACGGACTCTGATAGCCCGCCGAAGCTCGAATTCGCGCGGTTCGACCGGGCTTGATGGTGTTGATCGCCGATTGGCGCCGTCATCGGCTGTCCCGTCACTGTCCTGTCCCTGAGCAGATGATCGACCGGATCCTGGACGCCTTCGGACGCTCACCGACCGAACGCAGCCCTTGTGGGCAGGGGGCTCATCACCTTGCTGGATGTCTCCGGACGACCTGCGAGTTCAAGGCGCCGTTCGGGTGACCCTGCCGTGCGGCGGATCCGTCACGGTGGCAGCCAGCGCGACAGGGCGTCCACCGCCCGACCGATCACGGCGTCGAGAGTGCCTGGCTCCTCGAACAAGTGGGTCGCGCCCGGCACCACCTCCACCTCCACCTCCACCTGCGCCGAAAGCCGGGATGCCGCCGTGCGGTTGAGGTCGAGCACGATCGGGTCCCGGCTGCCGACGATCAGCAGGACGGGGGCACGCACGTCCGCCAGGTGGTCGGCGGCCAGGTCGGGCCGGCCGCCGCGGGAGATGACGCCGACCACCCGGTCGGGCCGGTTCGCGGCGGCGATGAGGGCAGCGGCGGCGCCGGTGCTCGCGCCGAACGTGACGACCTGCAGACTCGCGGCGCGGGGGTCGTTGGCGAGCCAGTCGACCGCGCCGGTCAGCCGACGGCCGAGAAGACCGACGTCGAAGCGGAACTCGCGCGTGCGTCGGTCGACGCGGTCCTCCTCGCCGGTGAGCAGGTCCATCAACAGCGTCGCCGCACCGGCACCGACCATGGCGTCGGCGACTTGACGATTGCGGGGGCTGTGCCGGCTGCTGCCGCTGCCGTGTGCGAACAGCACCACCGCCCGCGGATGGGCGGGCAGGG
Organism: Nakamurella sp.; assembly: GCA_036524715.1. Lineage (GTDB taxonomy): Bacteria > Actinomycetota > Actinomycetes > Mycobacteriales > Nakamurellaceae > Nakamurella. Next base: position 7,399 of record DATDBV010000537.1, read on the forward strand.
TCAGGTCACCGTCAAGGACGACGTCTGCGGCAGCGACGTGCACCGGCACGCCCCTGGTCATTCGCCGGCCCCGCGGTTGCTGCTTGCCGGCTTCCGCGCGGTGACATCGCGCAGCGCGTCCAGTTCGTGCACGCGTCTCCCTCCCTCGGTGGACCGCGCGGATCACGGTACGCCGGACGACTGCCGACCGCATCGGTCGCGTCCGCCAGCCCGGCCCGGAAGCGCTCGGCGGCGCAGCGGAACCGAAGGGTTGGCCAAGAGCACCGAGCCCGGGTTCGGGCAAACCTTCGGGTGACGCAACGCCCGATGCCCATGCGCGTCATGCAACACACAGATCCACTTCACACCAGCGGAACGGACGGAACCGCGGCAGGGGCGCACCCCGCGGAGAACCGTTCGGACCGGCGGCTCGTATCCCGAGCCGACCGCACGACCTCGGGCGACCACCGCCGGCCATCGGGCCTGCGGATCTCCCGGAGCCGGGCGTCGGTCCGCGACCTGCGACCTGAGGAGATTCCGATGTCCGTGCGCCCCAATGCTTTCCAGATCGATGCGACGGCGAGTGGGCTGACCGCGGTGCGGCATCGTGCCGGCTGCCTGGCCCGTTGGCTGCGTCTGCCGGGCGCCGCGGCGGCTCCGGACTACCTGTCCATCCGCTACTGGCACCGATCCGATTCGGCGACCGCGAGCCCGTCACGGGCCCCGGTGCTGCTCGTGCACGGCTACGCCGGTACCGAGCACATGTGGCACCCGCTGCGGGCGGCACTGGCCGGCGCCGGCTTCGACCAGGTGATCGCCCTGCGCTACAACACCTTTCGCGCCGACATCCACCGAGTGGCGGACTGGTTGGTGGAGCAGGCGCACCGGACCATGGCCGCGTGCGACGCCGACGGGGTGCACCTGATCGGACACAGCATGGGCGGCCTCGTCGTCCGCGACGCGGTACAGGCCCGCGGGCTGGGCGACCGGGCCAGGACCGCCGTCACGCTGGCCACCCCGCATCACGGCTCGCCGTTCGCCCGCTTCGTGCCCGGCCCGTGCGCCCGGCAGATGCTCCCGGGATCGGAATTCCTGCGCTCGCTGGCGGCACGCCGGCACGGCGGATCGACCCGCTGGATCGACATCGAGGGCGAAGGGGACCGGGTGGTCGCCGCCGGGCCGGCGCCGACGGAGACCGAGATGGTCCGGGTCCGGCACCCGTCGGGCCACCGCTCGATCACCCGTCACCCGGACGTCGTCGCCCGGATCGTCGACGAACTGATCGGCGTCGACGACCGGACCGCCGATCAGTTCTCACTCGCGGCCTGAACCCGGCACCAGCGGTCGGATGGCCTCGAGGTGCTCGATGTTGGCCCGGTCGGCGTCGTCGTCGGACGGACCGGCGCCGAACCAGGCATCCAGGATCTCCGTCAGCACCGCCCGCGATGTGCTGCGCAGCGACAGCGCGAGCACGTTGGCGTCGTTCCACCGTCGGGCACCGTCCGCGGTCGGCGCGTCCCAGCACAGCGCCGCCCGCACCCCGGGCACCTTGTTCGCGGCGATGCTGGCCCCGGTGCCGGTCCAGCAGCAGACGATCGCGGCGTCGGCCCGACCGTGGGCGACGTCCCGCGCGGCCGCCTCGGACGCCCACGCCCAGTCAGTCCGTTCGCCGGAGGCCAGCGCTCCGTGCGGCACCGGCTGGTGGCCACGCAACCGCAGTTCGTCGAGCACGGCGCGGGCGACACCGGTGTCCTCATCGGCGGAGACGGAGATGCGCACGGTCAGTCACGCTACCGCGGCACCCAGCAGCGTTGAAGGCATGAGCGAGGCTTGCCGAGCGAACGATCAGCCTGAGCGAGGCTTGCCGAGCGAATAGTCAGCCTGAGCGAGGCTTGCCGAGCGAACAATCAGCCTGAGCGAGGCTTGCCGAGCGAACAATCAGCACAGCGCCGACACCCAGCGGGGCGATGAGCTTGCGAGGTGTCCCGCGAAGGGCCGTGGCTGAGCGTCAGGAGCGCTTGGGGGTGCCCAGCTTGTCGGCGATCCGCGCCGCGTCGGCCAACCCCAGCCCGGTCGCCGCCCGCAGTTCCTTGATCGCCTGCAGCCGACTCCCCTTGTCCCCTTGCGCGTACAGCTCCCGGACCCGAGCGGCCATCGCCGGGTCGATGCTGACCTCGGTCGGGTCGACCCGGTTCCGCGCCGCCCGGCGGATGGCCAGGTACGGGATGATGAGCACCGCGAGCGAGATGAGGGCGATCCACAGCCAGGCGTCCACCGGTTCATCCTAGAAAGGAACGAAGGGGATGAGCGCAATGACCACGGTGCCTCGCACGATGCAGGCCTGGCGCGTCGTCGAGCCCGGACCGGTCACCGGCCGACCGCTTCAACCCGCCGAGCTCCCGGTGCCGGCATCGGCACCGGACGAGCTGCTGGTCCGGGTGCTTGCCTGCGGGGTGTGCCGGACGGACCTGCACGTCACCGAGGGCGACCTGCCCGTGCACCGGGCCGGGGTGGTGCCCGGCCACGAAGTGATCGGCGAGGTCGCCGCCATCGGATCGGCGGTGTCCGGGTTCTCCCCCGGCGACAAGGTGGGCATCGCCTGGCTCCGCCGCACCTGCGGGACCTGCGCCTATTGCCGGCGCGGGGCGGAGAACCTGTGCCCGAATTCGGCGTACACCGGCTGGGACGCCGACGGCGGCTACGCGCAGTACGCCACCGTCCCGGCCGACTTCGCCTACCGGATGCCGGACGGGTACTCGGACGCC
>DATDBV010000538.1:0-3290 GCA_036524715.1 Nakamurella sp.
GGGATCGGTCTGGACGTGTTCGAGGAGGAACCCCCCGCTCATCACCCGCTGTTCGAGCACCCCGACGTGGTGCTGACCCCGCACGTGATGGGGCTGAGCCGGCAGGCCACCGCCGCCACCTTCGCCGCGGCCGCCCAGGGCGTGCTCGACGTCCTGACCGGCGGCACCCCCGCCGCCGTCGCCAACCCGGACTGGGCCCGGAACACCGTGGCCGCCGGCCTGTCCGGGGGGTCCGGATGAGGGACCTGCTGACCGGCAAGGTGCTGCTGATCACCGGCGGCACCCAGGGTCTGGGGGCCGCGGTGGCCGGGGCGGCGGTCCGGGAGGGCGCCGCCGTGGTCCTCGCCGGCCGCAACCAGGCCAAGGGCGACGCGGTCGCCGCCGAACTGGCGGCCGCGGGCGGCGATGCGTTCTTCGTCCGGACCGACGTCGCCGACGTCGATCAGGTGCGGGCCGCCGTGACCGCGACGGTGCAGCGGCACGGCCGCATCGACGCGCTGGTCAACGCCGCCGGCCTGACCACCCGCGGCACCGTCCTGGACACCACCCCGGAACTGTTCGACCAGCACATGGCGGTCAATCTGCGGGCCCCGTTCTTCCTCATGCAGGCCGCCATCGCCGACATGCGGCGGCGGCAGGCCCCGGGCACCGTCGTCAACGTCATCACGATCGACTCCCACGGCGGGCAAAGCTTTCTCGCGCCCTACGTGGCCGCCAAGGCCGGCCTGGCCGGACTGACCAAGAACGCCGCCCACGCGCACCGCTGGGACCGCATCCGCATCAACGGCGTCAACATCGGCTGGTCGGCCACCGACAACGAGGACACCGTCCAACGCCAGGAGGCCGGCCCGGACGCCCGGGCCAAGGGCACCGGCGGCGACTGGCAGGCCGCGGCCGGCGCCACCCTGCCGATGGGCAAGCTCGGCCAACCCGACGAGATCGCCGACTTCATCGTCTTCCTGGCCTCCGACCGCAGTGGCGTGGTCACCGGTTCGATCATCGACTGGGACCAGATCGTCATCGGCGGCCTGGGCGACTGACGTCACCCCCATCCGCCGAACACGCCATCCACCCCCTTCGACCACCCCCTTCCGAGGAGTACTCATGCGTCTGGGTCTGATCGGCCTCGGCCGGATCGGCGCGTTCCACGCCGAAACCCTCACCGCGATACCTGCCGTCGACACCCTCGTGGTGACCGACGCGGTCCCGGCCGCCGTCAGCGCGGTGGCCGGCCGGCTGCCGGTGGAGACCGCGGCCACCCCCGAGGAACTGCTGGCCGGTGGCGTCGACGGGATCGTCATCGCGGCCGCCACCAACGCCCACGCCGGCCTCATCCGCGCCGGCGTCGACGCGGGCATCCCGGTCTTCTGCGAGAAGCCGCTGTCCGGTGACATCGCCGAAGCGGTCGCCATCAGCCGGTACGTCAACGACCACGACGTCCCCGTACAGATCGGCTACCCGCGCCGGTTCGACGCCGCCTACGCCGCCGCTCGCAGCGCCGAGGAGGCCGGGTCCCTGGGCTGGGTGCACACCATCCGGTCCACCACCCTGGATCCGGCGCCGCCGCCACGGGCCTACGCCGAGGTGTCCGGCGGGTTGTTCCGCGACTGCAGCGTGCACGATTTCGACACCGTGCGGTGGATCGCCGGGCAGGAGGTCGTCGAGGTCTACGCGAGCGGAACCGCGCACGGCGCAGAATTTTTCGCCGAGCTCGGGGACGTGGCCACCGCGACCACGCTGCTCACCTTCGCCGACGGCGCCACCGCGGTCATCACCAATACCCGGTACAACGCCCGCGGCCACGACGTCCGGCTGGAGGTGCACGGCACCGACGACAGCGTCTGCGCCGGCTGGTCGGACCGCACCCCGCTGGGCAACCTGGAGCCGGACATCGCCTGGCCGGCCGGCACCCCGTGGACGTTCTTCATGGACCGGTTGACCGGGGCCTTCCGCACCGAACTCGAGACGTTCACCCGCGTCGTCGGCGGCGAACAGACCTCGCCCTGCACCGTCGACGACGCCATGGCCGTGGCATGGATCGCCGAGGCCGCCACCCTGTCCCAGCAACTGCACCGCCCGGTGCGGATTGACGAGGTTTCCTCATGACCAGCCCCACCCCACCGAAGATCGCCGGCGCACCCATCTCCTGGGGGGTGTGCGAGGTGCCCAACTGGGGCCATCAATTGCTCCCCGAACAGGTGCTGGCGGAAATGCAGGAGATCGGCCTGTCGGCCACCGAACTGGGGCCCGACGGGTTCCTGCCGGCCGACCCCGGACAGATGGCCACCACGCTGGACGCGCACCGGCTGACCGCGGTCGGCGGGTTCACCCCGGTGCTGATGCACCGACCCGATCACGATCCACTCCCCGAGATCGACCAGATCCTGGCCGGCTACGACGCGACCGGCGCCAAAACCCTTGTCCTGTCCTCGGTCTCCGGACTCGACGGATACGACAGCCGGCCGCAACTGGACGCCGACGGCTGGGCGCTGCTGCTGCGCAACCTGGACCGGATCTCCGCCCGGGCCGCCGAACACGGCGTCGGCGCCGTGCTGCACCCCCATGTGGGCACCATGATCGAGACCGGCGACGAGGTCCAGCGGGTGCTCGAGGGATCGGAGATGTCGCTGTGCCTGGACACCGGGCACCTGCTCATCGGCGGCACCGACCCGGCCGAACTCACCCGGCAGGCCCCACACCGGATCGCGCACACCCACTTCAAGGACGTCGACAACACCGTCGCGGACAAGGTTCGCTCCGGCGCACTGACCTACTACGACGCGGTCGCTCAGGGCATGTACCGGCCGCTGGGCACCGGCGATGTCGACGTCGCCAGCATCGTCGGCACGTTGCAGGCCAACGGATACGCCGGCTGGTTCACCCTGGAACAGGACACCATCCTCACCGAGGAGCCCGCGCCCGGCTCCGGCCCGATCGACAACGCCCGGATCAGCGCGGACTACCTGCGGGGCCTGCTCGCCGCCCAGATCGGTGAGGCCGGGCCGCGGTCCTGACGGTCGGTCGGCAAAGACCACATCCGGTCTGAATCACCTTGACCTCCGGACCGTGCCGAACTGACATGCCGGTTCGTCGCCCTCGTACGGCGCGGATCTCTCCACATTGAACCACCGGCTCCACGACACCTCCCACTTGGGACATGTTGTCCCGCAACGAAAGGACCCGAATCGATGTCGATTCGTAAGAAGGCGCTGGGCCTGACCGCGGTCGCCGTGGCCGCTGCCCTGGCGCTCACTGCCTGTAGCGCGACCGGCGGCAAGCAGAAGGAGACG
>DATDBV010000539.1:0-3816 GCA_036524715.1 Nakamurella sp.
CCGGGCAAGCTGCAGTTCGCCGGCGAGAGCGCCTACGGATTCGTCCGCAACGGCGTGGCGATCGAGATTCTCGGCGGGTCCAACGGGCGCAAGTGGGCCGGCTTCCTGGCCACCCTCTTCTCCTTCCTCATCGTCCAGAACCTCTGGGGCATCGTCCCTCTGGCCCAGATGCCGGTGACTTCGCACTTCGCGATCCCGGTGCTGCTGGCGCTGACGGTCTGGTTCATCTACATGTTCGTCGGCATCCAGAAGCACGGATTCTTCGGCTTCTTCAAGCTCATGTGCTACATCCCCGGCATTCCCGTGGCGATGCACCTGCTGCTGATCCCCATCGAATTCCTGTCGAACATCATCCTGCGACCGTTCACCCTGGCCATCCGGTTGTTCGCCAACATGTTCGCCGGGCACATGCTGATCACCATCGCGGCAGTCGGCACGCTGTACCTGTGGGGCGAGGGCGGCGTGCTGAACTACCTCCTGGGCGTGCTGCCGTTCGTCGGCAGCCTGGGCCTGGTGTTCTTCGAGCTGCTGATCTGTTCGTTGCAGGCCTACGTCTTCGTTTTGCTGGCCGCGATCTATCTGGAATCGTCGCTGGCCGACTCGCACTAGACCGAACTCGAATCGATCAGAAACCTCACCGACCGCACCACCTGGCCCGCACCGGCGCGGTCAGCGATTGACCACCTGGATCCACCCCGGATCCCGTGAAAGGGAGAAACACACTCATGGATCTCGCCGAACTGACCGGCAACGTCGGCACTATGGGTTACGGCCTGTCCGCCATCGGCCCGGGCATCGGTGTCGGCATCGTGTGGGCGGCCTACATCTCGTCCACCGCTCGCCAGCCCGAATCGGCCGGCCTGACCCGGACCTACGCCTTCCTCGGGTTCGCCGTGTCCGAGGCGCTGGCCCTGCTGGGCTTCGTGGTGCCGTTCATCCTCTGATCCGCCCCCGACCGCTGGAGAGTGCAGATCACCATGATTCATAACATTGCCGCCGAGGGATCGACCAATCCGATCGGCCTGCCGTGGGGTGAGGTCGTCATCGCGGCGATCGGTTTCGCGCTGCTGCTGGTGGTGCTGGGCAAGTTCGTCTGGCCGCAGTTCGAGAAGGCGTTCGCCGCCCGCACCAAAGCCATCGAGGGCGGCATCGCCAAGGCCGAGGAGGCCCAGAACGAGGCCAAGGCAGCGCTGGACCGGTACAACCAGCAGCTGGCCGGCGCCCGCGAGGAGGCCGCCAAGATCCGCGAGGATGCCCGGGCGCAGGCGCAGGCGATCCGCGACGACATGCTGGCCCAGGCGCACGCGGAGTCCGAACGGATCGCGACGGCCGGCCGCGCCCAGTTGGATGCCCAGCGGGCCCAGATCGTCGCCGAGCTGCGGTCCGACCTCGGTCGGGTCTCGGTGGAGCTGGCCGGCAAGGTCGTCGGCGAGTCGCTTGATGACGATGCCCGGCAGAACCGGACGGTCGAGCGGTTCCTGGCCGAGCTGGACCGCTGATGATCCAGCACATCGCCAGCCGCGAGGCCCTGGAGGCCACCAACCGTCACTTGTTGGAGGTCTCCGAACCGCTGAGTGGGGTCGGCCTGGCCGCGCTGGGCAGCGATCTGGACCGGGTGGCCGACCTGCTGCTGGTCCAGGTGCCGCTGCGCCGGACACTCTCGGAGAACACCCTGGCGTCCGACGCCCGGGCCGGCATCGTGGAGCGGCTGCTGGGCGGCAAGATCAGCGCGCCCGCGCTGGACGTGGTGCAGTTCGCGGTCCGGCAGGAATGGGCATCCTCGCGCGACCTGCAGGACGCGCTGCGCCGGGTGAGCCGGACGGCGATGTTCCGGCGGGCCGAGCGCACCGGCGAGCTCGATGAGGTCGAGGACCAGCTGTTCCGCTTCGGGCGCATCGTCGATGCCAGCCCCGAACTGTCGGTGATCCTGGACGATCCGACCGCCGATCCCGACGCCCGCTCCTCGCTGGTACACCAGCTGCTGTCCGGCCGCGCGCACATCCTGGTCACCGAGCTGGTGGACGCGCTGGCCCGGGACACCGCCGGCCGCTCCTTCACCCACGGCGTGCGCGAGCTGCTCGACCAGGCGGCCCAGCGCCGGGACAAGATCGTCGCGTTCGTCAAGACGGCACGTCCGCTGAGCCAGGAGCAGGCCAGCCGGCTGGGCGCCTCGCTCGCCCGGATCTACGGCCGGGCCGTCACCACCCACATCGAGGTCGAGCCGGACCTGCTCGGCGGCCTGCGGGTACAGATCGGCGACGAGGTGATCGACGGAAGCGTCGCCGGCCGCCTCGACGAGCTCCGCCGGCGGATGGCCGGGTAGCCGCGACCACCGGCAGACTCGATTCCAGGTCCCACCATTGACGCAGCAGAACCACCGAAGACACAGAACGGGAACGCGATGACCGAGTTGACGATCTCCCCGGACGAGATCCGCTCCGCGATCGAGAGTTACGTCTCCACCTACTCAGCCGAGGTGACGCGGGAGGAGGTCGGCATCGTCGCGGAGACCGGTGACGGCATCGCGACCGTGGAGGGCCTGCCCTCGGCGATGGCCAACGAACTGCTGTCCTTCCCGGGCGGCGTGCTGGGCGTCGCCCTAAACCTGGACGTGCGGCACATCGGCGCCGTGCTGCTGGGCGACGCCAACACGGTGGAGGAGGGCGCCCAGGTCACCCGCACCGGCGAGGTCCTCTCGGTGCCGGTGGGCGACGCGTTCCTCGGTCGGGTGATCAACCCCCTCGGCCAACCCATCGACGGCCTGGGTGACATCGCCTCCGACGAGGTGCGGGCGCTGGAACTGCAGGCCGCCACCGTGGTCCAGCGGCAGGGCGTGAGCGAACCGCTGCAGACCGGCATCAAGGCCATCGACGCCATGACGCCGATCGGCCGGGGGCAGCGCCAGCTGATCATCGGCGACCGCAAGACCGGCAAGACGGCCGTCTGCGTGGACACGATCATCAACCAGAAGCAGTTCTGGGAGACCGGCGACCCGAAGCAGCAGGTGCGCTGCATCTACGTCGCCGTCGGCCAGAAGGGCACCACCATCGCCGGTGTCCGGCAGTCGCTGGAGGACGCCGGCGCGCTGGAGTACACGACGATCGTCGCCTCCCCGGCGTCGGACTCGGCCGGCTTCAAGTGGCTGGCCCCCTACACCGGCTCGGCCATCGGCCAGCACTGGATGTACCAGGGCAAGCACGTCCTGATCATCTTCGACGACCTGTCCAAGCAGGCCGAGGCCTACCGGGCGATCTCGCTGCTGCTGCGCCGCCCGCCGGGCCGCGAGGCCTACCCGGGCGACGTGTTCTACCTGCACTCCCGGCTCCTGGAGCGCTGCGCCAAGCTGTCCGACGAGTTGGGCGCCGGCTCCATGACGGGTCTGCCGATCATCGAGACCAAGGCTGGCGACGTCTCGGCGTACATCCCGACCAACGTCATCTCGATCACCGACGGGCAATGCTTCCTGGAGGGTGACCTGTTCAACTCCGGCGTCCGGCCGGCCGTCAACGTGGGCATCTCGGTGTCCCGCGTCGGTGGCGCCGCGCAGGTCAAGGCCATGCGGACGGTGTCCGGCACGCTGCGCCTGGACCTGTCGGCCTACCGCGAGTTGGAGGCGTTCGCCGCCTTCGGTTCCGACCTGGACGACGTGTCCAAGCGGGCGCTGTCCCGCGGCTCCCGGCTGGTCGAGCTGCTCAAGCAGCCGCAGTTCACCCCGTACCCGGTCGAGGAGCAGGTCGTCTCGATCTGGGCCGGCACCCGCGGTCACCTGGACCGGGTGCCGGTGCCGGACGTGCGAAGGTTCGAGAGCGAGTTCCT